>JAYNNS010000127.1:0-7913 GCA_038112835.1 Curvibacter sp.
CCGTCAACGACACCCATGGCCACCAGATGGGCGACCGTGTGCTGGTCGACTTCGCGCGCCGTATCACCGGCCTGCTGCGTCGGCCGGACCAGCTGGCCCGCTTCGGCGGCGAGGAATTCGTGCTGCTGTTGCCCGAGACCACCCAGGAGGAGGCGCTGGCCGTGGCCGGGCGCATCCTCGCCAGCGTGGCCGAGCCGGCCGAGGGCCTGCCATCCATCACCGTGAGTGTCGGCGTGGCCACCAACCGGCCCGACGAGGCCGAGATCGATGCCTTGCTGGCCCGCGCCGACCGCGCGCTCTACAAGGCCAAGGAGGCCGGGCGCAACCGCATCGAGACGGCCTGACGGTTCAGAGCTCGGCGCCTTCGACGAGGAAGCGCACGCGCCGCGTGCCCTGCCACTCGTCGGCATCCAGCCGGAAGGCCAGCAGCACGCGCGGTGGCAGCGGCTCGGTGCGACCGAACCAGATGCCGTCCACGGGCTGGCCCTGGTGCCTGAGCTTCAGCGCCAGGTGTTTTTCGCCCACGAGGCGCTGGGACAGCACCTCCACCTCCTCGCTGAAGGTGGGCGGGGCGAAGCCCTGACCCCAGACCTCGCGCTGCAGCGCATCCACCATGTCGGCGCGGCGGTATTCCACGGGCAGGGCACCGTCCGTCTCCAGCCGGCGCGTCAGCGTGGCTGCATCCAGCCATTCCTGGGCCACCTCGGCCAGACCTTGTTCGAAGGTTTCGAAGTGCTCCTCGGCAATCGTGCAGCCCGCCGCCATGGCGTGGCCGCCGAAGCGCAGCAGCACGCCGGGGTGGCGCTTGGCCACGAGGTCCAGCGCGTCACGCAGATGGAAACCGGGGATCGAGCGCCCCGAGCCCTTGAGCTCGTGCTCCTTGCCCGGCGCCTGGCTGGCGGCGAAGACGAAGCTCGGTCGGTGCAGCTTGTCCTTGAGGCGCGAGGCCACGATGCCGACCACGCCCTCGTGGAAGTCCGGGTCGTAGACGCACAGGGCCGGCGGCGGCTCGTCCTCGGGGTCGTAGAGCGACTCCACGATCTCCAGCGCCTGCTCGCGCATCTCGCCCTCGATCTCGCGGCGCTCGCGGTTGATGCCGTCCAGCGTCCTGGCCAGCTCGGCGGCGCGCGCGGCATCGTCGGTCAGCAGCAGCTCGATGCCCAGGGTCATGTCGGCCAGGCGGCCGGCCGCGTTGATGCGCGGGCCGAGCGCGAAGCCGAAGTCGAAGGTGGTGGCCACGGCCGCTTTGCGTGCGGCCACTTCGAAGAGCGCGGCCAGGCCTGGCGGCAGGGCACCGGCGCGCACGCGCTTGAGCCCTTGCGCGACCAGGCGGCGGTTGTTGGGGTCGAGCTTCACCACGTCGGCCACGGTGCCCAAAGCAACGATGGGCAGCAGGGCGTCGAGTTTGGGCTGGGTCTCGGCCGTGAACATGCCGCGCTGGCGCAGCTCGGCGCGCAGGGCCAGCAGCACGTAGAACATCACGCCCACGCCGGCGATGGACTTGCTTGCGAAGTCGCAGCCCGGCTGGTTGGGGTTGACGATCACCTGCGCGTCCGGGAGGATGACGGCCCCCACGCTCGGCACTGACGTGTCCTCGCTGCCCCCCGAGGGGGCGCTCGCCGTCTTGGGGCGGCCCGGCGACGGCGCGGTCGCGGGCAGGTGGTGGTCGGTCACCAGCACCTGCAGGCCCAGCTCGTTCGCGGTGCGTACGCCGTCCACGCTGGCGATGCCGTTGTCCACGGTGATCAGCACCTCGGCGCCGCTGTCCTTGACGCGCCGCGCGATCGGCGGCGTGAGGCCGTAGCCGTCGACCACGCGGTCGGGCACGAGGTAGCTCACATGTTCCGCGCCCAGCATACGCAGGCCGCGGATGCCCACGGCGCAGGCGGTGGCGCCGTCGCAGTCGTAGTCGGCCACGATGCAGAGCTTCTGGTGCCGTGCCATGGCGTCGGCGAGCAGCACGGCGGCCTCCTGCGCGCCTTTCATCGTGGCGGGCGGCAGCAGCCGGGCCAGGCCGTCGTCGAGCTCCTCCTTGCTGGCCACCCCGCGCGCGGCATACAGGCGCGCGAGCAGCGGATGGATGCCCGCCTGTTCCAGCGCCCAGGCGGCGCGTGGCGGGATGTCGCGGGTGACGATCTTCATGCGGCGAGTATGTCAGAGAGCGTCTGCGGCCTGAACCGTTGCGTGAGGCGTTGCCAGGCGCTGCGGGGTGCAGGCGTGTAGCGGCGGGCCACGAGTTCGCTGCAGAGCGTGAGCGTGACGTCCTGCCCGGTGGCCAGCGCGGCCGCGTTGCACGCGGCGAGGGCGGCGTCCGTCGTCCAGGCACGGGCCCAGGCCGCCCAGTCGCCGCGCACGGTGGGCGGGGTCAGGGCATCGAGCACAAGCAGGTCCTGCGCGCGCGCAGGCACCGCCGCCAGCGCACCACAGCCGCTGAGCCAGAAGGAGTTGACGGCCAGTGCGCCGCGTTCAGCGCGTGCCTCGCTGACCGGATGGGTGTAGAGCAGCATCTGCATCTCGTTCTGCAGGCGACGCAGCAGGGGGGAAGCCGGCAGCCAGGGGGCCACGTCGCGGCCGATCACACGCTCGGGCGCAGCGCCGACCACGCCGCGCAGCGGCTCGCCGCTGACCAGCCAGCGCAGCGGCTGCTCGTAGTGCAGCGTCAGGCCGTCTTCGGTGAAGAAGGGCTGCATGGCGTCCAGCAGCGCGCGCGCCTCGTCCTCGCGCAGGTCCAGCGCCTGCGGGTCGCGCAGGCTCACGCGGGCCTGGCCGATCTCCCAATGCGCCGGGGTCAGGAATCCCCAGGCCTGGGTGCGCGCGCCGGGGAGCTGCAGCGTGTGTGCGCGCAAGGCGGCCCAGGCCGGTGCCTGCGGGTCCAGGCCCTGTGCGCCCGCCAGCAGCTGTTCGTGGGCGCTGGTCGGGCTGTGCTCCGGGAGTTGCAGCAGGGCTAGCGGCGCCATGGCCTGCAGCAGGGCCTGCAAGGTCGGCAGGGCCTGGCCCTGCAAGGCGGCCCGGGCCGCCTCGTCCTCGCTCAGGGCATAGGGGATCAGAACGTGCATGCCCGGTATTGTCGCCGGCGGCGGGCCTGAGCGGGCTCTCACTCATAATCCCGGGAGCAAGAACAGGACCCCATGCAAATCCCCTACGAACTGCTGCTGGGCTGGCGCTACACGCGTGCCGGCCGCGCCACCCGGCGCAATGGCTTCATCTCCTTCATCTCGGGTGTGTCCATGCTGGGCATTGCGCTGGGCGTGGCCGCCCTCATCATCGTGCTCAGCGTGATGAACGGCTTCCAGAAGGAAGTGCGCGACCGCATGCTCAGCGTGGTCTCGCACATCGAGATCTTCTCTCCCTATGGCCAGGCCCTGCCCGATGTGGCCCAAACCCTGGCCGAGGCCAGGGCCCACCCACAGGTCGTCGGCGCCGCGCCTTTCATCGGCACCCAGGCCCTGCTGGCGCGCGGCGAGGACATGAAGGGTGCCATCGTGCGCGGCATCGACCCGGCGCTCGAAGGCGAGGTCACCGACCTGGCCGCCGCCCTGCGCGGCGGCGCGCTGGAGCGGCTGGTGCCGGGCGAGTTCGGCGTGGTGCTGGGCCGCGACCCGGCGCGCCAGCTGGGCGTGCAGTCCGGCGACAAGGTCACGCTGGTGGCGCCCAGCGGCCAGGTCACGCCGGCCGGCGTGGTCCCGCGCATGAAACAGATGACGGTGGTCGGCACCTTCGACTCGGGCCACTACGAATACGACGCCGGCCTCGTGCTGCTGCACGTGGACGATGCCGCGCGCATCTTCCGCCTCGAAGGGCCCACGGGCATCCGCCTCAAGCTCCAGGACCTGCACCAGGCGCGCGAGGTCGGCGCACAGCTGGCCGCCACGCTCAGCGGCGACCTGCTGATCCGCGACTGGACGCGCCAGAACCGCAACTGGTTCGCGGCCGTGCAGCTCGAGAAACGCATGATGTTCATCATCCTCACGCTCATCGTCGCCGTGGCGGCCTTCAATCTCGTGAGCACGCTGGTGATGACCGTGACCGACAAGCGCGCCGACATCGCCATCCTGCGCACCCTGGGCGCCAGCCCGGGCAGCATCATGGGCATCTTCGTGGTGCAGGGCGCCACCGTGGGCGTGATCGGCACGTTCGCAGGTCTGCTGCTGGGCCTGGGCGTGGCCTTCAACATCGATGTGCTGGTGCCGGCCCTGGAGCGTGCTCTCAACGCCAGCTTCCTGCCGCAGGAGATTTACCTGATCAGCCGCATGCCCAGCGACCCGCAGGGCAGCGACATCCTGCCCATCGCCATCATCTCCCTGGTGCTGGCCTTCGTGGCCACGCTCTACCCCAGCTGGCGCGCCAGCCGCGTGAACCCCGCGGAGGCACTGCGTTATGAGTGACAAGAAGATCGTGCTGCAGGCCCAGGGCCTGGAGAAACGCTACACCGAAGGCCGGCTTGACGTGCAGGTGCTGCGTGGGGTGAACCTGCAGGTGCATGCGGGTGAGATCCTCGCCGTGGTCGGCGCTTCCGGTTCGGGCAAGAGCACGCTGCTGCACCTGCTGGGCGGGCTGGATGCCCCCACGAACGGCCGCGTGCAGCTCATGGGCCAGGATTTTTCCGCACTCAGCGCCGCCGTGCAGGGTCAGCAGCGCAACCGGCACCTGGGCTTCGTCTACCAGTTCCATCACCTGCTGCCCGAATTCAGCGCCCGGGACAACGTGGCCATGCCGCTGTGGATACGCCGCATGGACCGCAGCGCGGCCGGCGAAACAGCGGCCCGCATGCTGGCTGCCGTGGGCTTGAAGGAACGCCTGTACCACCGTCCGGCCGAGCTCTCGGGCGGAGAGCGCCAGCGCGTGGCGATCGCGCGCGCCCTGGTCACGCAGCCGGCCTGCGTGCTGGCCGACGAGCCCACGGGCAACCTGGACCGCGGCACGGCCGAGGGCGTGTTCGAGCTGATGCTGCAGCTGGCCCGCGATCAGGGCACGGCCTTCATCGTCGTGACGCACGACGAGACGCTGGCGGCCAGGTGCCAGCGGACGCTGCGGCTGGAGCGTGGCCAGCTGGTCGGCTGAGGTGGCGCATGAGTCTGAGCACACTTGAAGGCAAGCTCCAGGCCGCCCAGCAAGGCCAGTGTTCCGCCCCGGAACTCTTCGAGGAGTTGCTGGCCTCGCAGATCATCGTGCTGCTGGACAAGCCCATCGATGACGAGGGCCGCTGGGACCCGACGGCCCGGCCGCTGACGCTCAACAGCCCGAACGGCTTTGCCGTGATGGCCATCTTCACCACGCACGAGAAGGGTATGCCCTGGGTGCAGCAGGCGCCCGGCCACGTGCATGCGCTTTATGTGGATTTCGCCTGGATCGTGCGCGGCCTGGCGCCGCACGTGGGCCTGGTGATCAACCCCGGCGATGCGCTGGGGCTGGAATTGCAGCCCGAGACGGCGCAGAAGCTGGCGGTGGCTGCGCGCCATCTGCCCACGGCCTGAAACCGCAGACAGCAGGACGCGCGGGCTCAGGGGCCCTGCAGGTCGCGCCGCTTCTGCTCGTACTCGGCGCGCTCGATCTCGCCGCGCGCATAGCGCTGGGCCAGGATGTCCAGCGCGTCCTGCGGCGGGCTGGCCTCGCCGTCGCGGCGTGACGCGCTGAGCCAGCGCACCAGCACGACGAGGCCGACGATGACCAGTCCCCAGAACAGCAGCATGCCCAGCCCCATGCCGAACCAGCCCGCCCCGCCCGCTCCCCAGTTGCCGTACATCATGGTGCTGCCTCCGATCCATGCGCTGACGCGCGCTCAGTCCTCGTCGTTCATCATCCAGCCGCGCCGGTAGCTGCGCAGCTGCGCCTTCTGTTCCTTGCTCAGCAGGGCCTCGATGCGGTTGTGCGCGTCAATCCGGGCCTCGAGCAGCTGGCGACGCAATTCCGCGATCTTCATGGATTGCCTGCCGATGGCCGCGGGGTCGCGCTTGTCGGCGAGGAACAGGTCGCGCATCTGGGCGCGCTCGTCCTGCAGCTTGCCCATCGCGGCCCAGTTCTTGCGCCGCAACTCGTCGCGGATCTGGTTCATCCTGCCGATCTGCTGTTCGTCCAGATCCAGGGCCTGCAGGGGGCCCAGGCCCATCATGCCGTCGCGGCCGTAGGGTCCCATCATTCCGCCGCCCATCATTCCGGGGCCATAGCCCTGGCCGGGCCCGGCACCGTAGCCGCCCATCATGCCGCCACGGCCATCGCTGCCCATCATGCCGGGGCCGTAGCCGCCCATCATCCCCGGCCCGTAGGCGGGCGGATTGTCCGGGCGCGCGGGCTGCGCGTGCAACGGGGTGGCCAGCAAGGCGGCCAAGACCAGCGGCAGGGTCAAGCGTTGTCGAGAGTTCATGGTCAGCTCCTGTTCATGCATTGCCATGTGCGGCATCGCGTCCCGGCGGGACGTTGGATCCAGCATAGGGAGCAGGCGGCAGGAATTCCAGCGCCGCGCGCAGCTGGATGCCGCGTGTTTGATGCAGGTCAAACGAGGCGTCGGTCCCTGCCTCAGGCCACGCGGTGGTACCAGGCCAGCGAGAGGCCGGCGCCGGCCACCAGGAAGATCGCGCCCAGCAGCGCGAGCAGGGCCGAGATCTCGGTCTCCTTCTTCTCCACGCTCATGCGCGAGCTCAGGGTCTGGTAGACCTTCTTCAGGTCTTCGGCGGTGGCGGCGTGGAAGTATTCGCCCTGGGTGCGGTGGGCGATGGCCTTGAGGGTTTCCTCGTCCAGGCGCACGTGCATGGACCAGCCCTCGAAGCCGATGGTCTCGCCGTCCACCGTGCCCACGCCCACCGTGTACACGCGCACGCCGCGGTCGGCGGCCATCTTGGCAGCTTCCATGGAGTCGATGCCCGTGGTGCGCTGGCCGTCGGTGAGCAGGATGATGGCGGCCGAGCCGTAGGAGCCGGGCGCCACGGGCGTGAACTCCTTGACCGCGGGCGGCTGGTCCAGCGAGACGCCGCGCGAGCGACCGAAGCTCGAGCCGTAGGTGAGACTGCCGATGTCGATGCCGGCGTCCGGGAACAGCGTGGCCAGCGAGAGCACCAGGCCGTTGCCGATGGCCGTGCCGCGCTGCAGCTGGAAGCGGTCGATGGCGGAGTTCAGGTCTTCACGGTTGAGGGTGGGGATCTGCGCCACCTGGGCCGAACCGGCAAAAGCCACGATGCCCACCTTCACATGGCGTGGCAGCTCGGCGAGGAAGGCCTTGGCCGCGGCCTGCGAGGCCTCGAGCCGGTTGGGCTTGACGTCGGCGGCACGCATGCTGCCCGAGACGTCCATGGCCAGCATGATGGTCTCCTGCTGCGTGGGCAGCAGGATGACGGCCAGCGGCCGCGCCGCGGCCAGCAGCAGGGCGGTGAGGGCCAGCAGGAAGAGGACGGGCGGGACATGGCGCCGCCAGGACGCGCCGCCCATGGCCTGCTTGACCAGGCCCAGATGGGCGTAGCGCACGGCGTACTTCCTCTTGCGCTGCAGCAGCCAGAGATAGAACAGCACCAGCAGGGGCACGATCAGCAGCAGCAGGAGCATGCTGGGCCAGATGAAGTTCATGGCATGGCCTCCACGGGCGTGTTAGGCACCAGCCGCAGGTGCGCGGGCGGCGGGGCCGAGCGGGCGCGGCTGCGCTGGCGCCGCAGTTCGGTGTAGCGCAGCAGGGATGACACGAGATCGTCGTCGGTGGCCAGTTCCAGCGCATCCACGCCGGCGCGGCCCAGGCTGCGGCGCAAGGCCTCTTCGCGCTGCGCGGCCAGCTGGGCGAAGCGTGCGCGAAAGCCGGCATCGTGTGTGTCCACCATCAGCAGCTCGCCGGTCTCGGCGTCCTGCAGGGGGACGATGCCCAGGTCGGGCAGGGCCTGCTCCAGCGGGTCGTACAGGCGCACGGCCACCACCTCATGGCGCAGGGCCAGGCG
>JAYNNS010000128.1:0-7906 GCA_038112835.1 Curvibacter sp.
CCCCTGGCCATGCACATTGAGCATGGCGGCCAGGCCCGCATCGGCCGCCACCTCACCCTGCACCGTGGCCGTCGCGCGCAGGCTCAGGTCGGACGGCACCTCGGCCACGGCCAGCTTGACCGGGCCATCGCCAAAGACCTGCAGGATCAGCGCACCATCGAACTTGATGTTGGACTGCATCAGCGCACCCGCCGCAGCCATCTCGCCCAGCAGGGCCTGAACAGACGCGGGATAGGGACCGGAGGTACTTTGTGCACGACGCTTGAGGATCTCGGTCCAGGCATCGGTGAGGCGCACGACCATGCCGCGAACGGGCAGGCCTTCAAAGAGGAATTTGTGGAGTTCGGACATGCAAGCAGTTGATGCCTAGGCAATCTTTTTCAAGCCCTTGCGGAACTGTTCGGCGTTCTCGACATAGTGTTGCGCGATGCGCTGCAGGCCCGCGATCTGCTCGGGGCTGAGCTGCTTCACGGCCTTGGCCGGGCTGCCCAGGATCATGGAGCCGTCCGGGAATTCCTTGCCCTCGGTCACCAGCGCACCTGCGCCCACGAGGCAGTTCTTGCCGATCTTGGCGTGGTTGAGCACGATGGCCCCGATGCCGATCAGCGAACCATCGCCGATGGTGCAGCCGTGCAGCATGACCTGGTGGCCGATCGACACGTTCTCGCCCAGGGTCAGCGGCACGCCCGGGTCGGCATGCAGCACGCTGGCGTCCTGGACGTTGGTGTTCTTGCCGATGTGGATGTGTTCGCTGTCGCCACGGATGATGGTGCCAAACCAGACGTTGGCGTTTTCTTCCAGGGTCACCTTGCCGATGACCTGGGCGCTGTCGGCGACCCAGGCGTTCTTGCCGAGGGTGGGGGCTTGTCCGTCGAGTTCGTAGAGGGCCATGGTTTGTCTCTTTGTCGGGATGGACTGATTGTAAAGAGGGCAGCTCGTGCCCTTCTGCCGAGGGATTTGCTCTCGTGGCAGGCCGGGGCGAGGCCCAGCAAAACCACGCCGACACGACCTTCAATCAAAGCAACTCACTCAGATTGCAGAGCAGAAAGCTCAGCGTCACTAAAGCCCGCCGCACGACGAGCCTCCAAGTTAAAGGGCTTCTTCAACTTCGGCGCCTGGTACTTCACCGTCAACTCCGCATAAGTCGAGATCGGATCAAGTGACCGCTGCGCACAAGCCCACGCATACCACCGGTTGCCCGTCGCCACATGCCCGATCTCGTCGCGCAGAATGATGTCCAGGATCTCCCCCGCGCGGTGATCGCCGATCGACACCAGCTTGGTCTTCACCGCCGGTGAAGCATCGAGACCCCGGGCCTCCAGCGTGCGCGGTACCAGGGCCACCCGCGCCAGCAGATCACCCTTGGTCCGCTCGGCCATCTCCCACAGGCCGTCATGCGCCGGGAAGTCGCCGTAGTCGTAACCCAACGTCAGCAGGTGCTCACGCAAAAGCGTGAAGTGATAGGCCTCCTCGAACGCCACCTGCAACCAGTCACGGTAGAAGGCCTCGGGCAGGCCGGCGAAACGCCAACAGATGTCCAGGGCCAGGTCGATCGCGTTGCGTTCGATGTGCACGATGCTGTGCACCAGGGCCGCATGGCCGCGCGCAGTGGCGAGCGAGCCGGGTTTGATCCGGGTGTGGGGCCACAAGGGCGGGCGCTCGCTGCGACCGGGCACGCCAGGAGGTTCGGCAAAGACGCGGGCACAGTCGATGGGGCCCGTACGCTCCAGGGCCGAGACGGCCGCCGCCTTGGCCACGGGATCGGCCAAGGCCAGCAGTTCGAGGCAGGCGGCGCGCAGTTCCAGTTCCATATCGGGGTGAAATTATCCCCCTAGAATGTCCGCCAACTGATGCGCTCGCTCATGACCACGCCCACCGAAGCCCCCGACACGCCGGACACCGGCGACCAGACCGCCATCGCCCGCCAGGCCATCCTGGACGAAAACCGCAACGTCATCGCCTACGAGCTCTACGACCGTTCCAAGCAGTCCAGCGAGCACTCGGCCGCCAGCGACGCCGAGATGCTGTTCAACGTGCTGTCGCATGCCGAGCTGCAGTCACTGATCGGGCGCAAGCTGATGTACATCAACTGCACGCACGAGAGCCTGAGCGGCAAGCACCTGGAACTGATCCATCCCGAGCGCGTGGTGCTCGAGGTGCCGCCCGTGGCCGACCACGGGGCGGCCGAGATCGAGGCGCGCATCCCGGCCATGGAGGCCGTCAGGGCGCGCGGCTTTCGTCTGGCTTTCGGCCATCAGACCCTGGCACGTCAGTACGCAGCCTGGCTGCCGCTGGCGAGCTTCATCAAGGTGGACCTGCAGAAGATCCCGGCGGACAAGCTGGAGCCGCTCGTACGCTTTGCCGAGAAGCACAGCACGGCCCAGGTCATCGCCGAGAAGGTGGAAACCGTGGAACAGTACGAGCTGGCCGTCCGGGTGGGGATCAAGCTCTTCCAGGGCTACTGGTTCGCCACGCCCATCCTGGTGCGCGGGCAGACCCTGCGCCCGGCCCAGGCCCACATCATCCAGCTGATCAACCTGATCAGGAAGCCGGCCGAGGTAAGCGAGATCGAGGAACTGCTCAAGCGCGACCCCACCCTGTCCTTCAACCTGCTGCGCTTCATCAACTCGGCGGGCTTCGGCCTCAACGTGGAGATTTCCTCCTTCCGTCACGCGGTGATGCTGCTGGGTCTGCAGAAGCTGTTCCGCTGGGCCGCACTGCTGATGACCACCTCGCGCGTGGGCGAGGCAGCGCCTGCCGTGGGCAAGATGGCCGTGGTGCGCGGGCGTCTCATGGAGCTGCTGGTGGCCGAGCTGCTGCCGCCCGAACACGCCGACGACGCCTTCGTGGTCGGCATCTTCTCCCTGCTCGACACCATGCTGGGTCTGCCGATGGCGCAGGCGCTGGAGTCGATCTCGCTGTCCGCGCACATCACCGAGGCACTGCTGCAGCGCAAGGGCATCTACGCGCCCTTCCTGGAACTCACGCTGGCCTGCGAGTCCGCCGACGACGAAGCCTTCGCGCGGACAGCCACCCAGCTACAGCTCTCCAACCACCAGGTCAACTGGGCCCATCTGCAGGCCCTGGCCTGGGCCGAGAGCATCGACGCTGCCTGAGTTCAGAACTTCGCGATCACCGGGCCGCCGCGCTGCAGCGCGCGCTGGTAGGCCGGGCGGGCATTGACGCGTTCACGCCAGGCCCGCACATGGGGATAGGGCGTGGTGTCGGTACCGCGCGTGAGGGCGGCCTCCACGGCAAAGCTCATCTGGAAGTCGGCCAGGCTGATGGCCTCGCCGGCGAACCAGGCGTTGCGTGCCAGGTGCTGCTCCATGTAGGCCAGCGCGCCGGTCACATTGGGGTCGATCAGCTTGCCGATCACGCTGGCGCAGAGCTTGCGGGCGATGGGCCGCACGAAGAAAGGCATGGGCTGGCGTGGGATGGTCATGAACACCAGCTTCATCACCAGCCAGTTCATCAGGGAGCCCTCGGCGTAGTGCATCCAGAAACGACACTGGCGGTGCGCCGGCGTGCCGGTCGCGGGCACCAGCTGCGACAGCTCGGCCGGGGCCCGGGCGCCGTAGCGCTCGGCCAGGTATTCCAGGATGGCGCCGGACTCGGCGATGACCTCCTCCCCGTCGGTGATCACGGGTGACTTGCCCAGCGGGTGCACCTGCTTGAGCTCGGCCGGGGCCAGCCGGGTGCGCGGATCGCGCCGGTAGACCTTGAGCTCGTAGGGCAGGCCCAGCTCTTCGAGCAGCCAGAGCACGCGCTGGGAACGGGAGGTTTCGAGGTGGTGGACGGTGATCATGCCCGCATCTTAGAGGCTCCCGCCCTCAACCGCGCGGATGGTGCTGCGCGTGCAGGGCCTTGAGCCGTTCGCGCGCGACATGGGTGTAGATGGTGGTGGTGGAGATGTCGGCATGGCCCAGCAGCATCTGCACGGCGCGCAGGTCCGCGCCGTGGTTGAGCAGATGGGTGGCGAAGGCGTGGCGCAGGGTGTGGGGCGAGAGCGGCGCCGTGATGCCGGCCACGCGCGCGTACTTCCTCACCAGCTGCCAGAACATCACGCGCGTCATGGCCTCGCCGGCGCGGGCGCCACGCACGGTCACGAAGAGGTCGTCGGTCTGCTTGCCCGCCAGCAGCGCAGGCCGGGCCTCGTTCAGGTAGCGCTGCAGCCACTGGGCCGCCACCTCGCCAAAAGGCACGAGCCGCTCCTTGCTGCCCTTGCCGAAGACGCGCAGCACGTGCTCGGACAGGCTGACGTTGAAGGTCTTGAGCCCCACGAGCTCGCTCACGCGCAGGCCACTGGCGTACATCAATTCCAGCATGGTGCGGTCGCGCAGGGCCAGCGGCGTGTCCTCCCCCGGGGCAGCCAGCAGGGCCTCCACTTGCGCCTCGCTCAGCGTCTTGGGCACGCGCAGCGGCTGCCTGGCGGCCTGCAGGCGCAGCGTGGGATCGGCCACGATGCGGCGCTCGCGCAGGGCCCAGCGGAAGAAGCGCTTGAAGACCGTGAGGCGCCGGTTGGCGGTGGTGGCGCGGGTGGCCGCATGGCGCGCTGCGAAATAGGCGTTGAGCTCGGTTTCCGTGGTCTGCAAAAGCGTACGCCCGCGGCCTTGCAGCCAGCGGGCGTAGAGCGTGAGGTCGCGGCGGTAGGCCGTCAGCGTGTTGCGCGACAGGCCTTCCTCCAGCCACAGGGCATCGACGAAAGTGTCGATCTCGGCATCGTCCATGCCCCGGGCCGTGGCATCAGTCGAGCTTGAGGCCGGCGCTGTCCACCACCTTCTTGTAGACCTGGTACTCGGCCTTCATCTGGGCGGCGAATTCGGCCGGCGTGTTGCCGATCACGATGGAGCCGGTGTCCTCGATGCGCTTGCGCACCGCCGGATCCTGCAGCACCTGGCGCACGGCAGCGTTGACCTTGTCCACGACCTCCTTGGGCAGGCCCTTGGGGCCGAGGATGCCGTAGTAGGCCATGCGGTTCACGGGCTCCAGACCCACTTCCTTGAAGGTCGGCACGTTCGGCAGCACGGCCAGACGCTGCGGCGCGGCGACCACGATGGCGTTGAGGCGGCCGCTCTGGATGAAGGGCAGCGCCGAGGGCAGGTTGTCGAAGATGACCGGCACCTGGCCGGCCACCGTGTCGTTCAGGGCCGGGCCCGCGCCCCGGTAGGGGATGTGGGTCATGAAGGTGCCGGTCTGGCTCTTGTACAGCTCGGTCTGCAAGTGGCCGATGCCGCCCGTGCCCGAGGAGGCGTAGGAGTACTTGCCGGGCGACTTCTTGAGCTCGGCGAGGAAGGCCTTGTGGTCCTTGGCCGGGAAGCTCGGGTGCACGGCGATCACGTTGGGCGTGGCGGCGATGTTGATGACGGCCGTGAAATCCGTCTGGGCGTTGTAGGGGATCTTGGGGTTGATCGCGGGGTTGGCCGCCGTGGTCGAGACGGTGGCCATGCCCAGGGTGTAGCCATCGGGTGCGGACTTGGCCGTCTCGTTGGCGCCGACCACGCCGCCGCCGCCGGCCTTGTTCTCCACCACCACGGGCTGGCCCAGGGCCTTGCCCAGGGGCTCGGCGATCACACGCGCGATGATGTCGGTGGTGCCGCCCGGCGCAAAGGGCACCTGGAGCTTGATGGGCTTGTTGGGATAGCCCTGGGCAAAGGCGGTACCGGCGGCTGCCAGCAGGCTGAGGGCGAAAAGGGCGCGTCGCTGCATGGGTCAATCTCCACAAATGAACAGGTGGGACCGATTCTATTGCCCCAGCAGGCCGTTTTTAAGTCGGGTATCCACGGGGTGGGGGCCGACGAAGATGCCCAGCAGGGCCTGGTAGAAATCCGCCCCGGCGATCAGCGGGCCGCGCGGCACCTCGTTGACCGCCAGCCGCAGGCCCTGCCCCGGCAGGTAGTCGAGGTCGATGGTGTCACCCTCGCGCGCGGTGCCGATGCTGTCGATGGTGCGCGCGAAGGCCTCGGCCCGCGCCTGCAGGGCGGCCCACTCGGCCTCGCTGGCGTTCTTCTGCATGCCGCGCACCAGGGCCTTCCTGATCTCGCCCGGCGCCACATCCATCAGCATGCGCAGCTGCAGGCGGCGCGGCGTATCGTGGTCCAGCACCTGACGGGCCTCGTGCGTCTTCTCGGGCAGGTAGAGCGCCGCGACAAAGGCCTTGAAGATCCAGGCCGCGCGCACGCCCAGACCATTGAGCTGCAGCTCGTGCTGGGCCAGGCGTACGCGCTCGTCAAAGCGCTGCCCTTCGAGCACGACGGCGTGCGCCGGCAGCAGGGTCAGCCCGCAGGCCAGCAACAGGGAGGGGAGGAACAGGACTCGCATGGCATCTCAACGCAGCGGACCGATCCGCCGCCGACAGGCGCACGGCACGCGCCCGCGGGCACAGTCTATGACACAGACTGGTATTCTCCCCGGGTGAACTACGCGCAACTGCTCTTCCCCGATTTTTCCCTCATCCTCTGCGGGTATCTGGTCTGCCGCTACACCGCGCTGAACCGCCCGGTCTGGGACCAGGTCGAGGTGCTGGTCTACTACTTTCTCTTCCCCGTGCTGCTGTTCCACAGCATCGTGCGCAGCACGCTGGACCTGGCCGGTGCCTCCAGCCTGATCGCGGCCGGCGTCAGCATGGGTCTGGCCGGCATCGCCCTGGCCTATGCCCTGCCCCGCCTGCCCTTCATCGGCCGGCGCATCGACACACGCCTGCACGCGGCCAGCGTGCAGGTGGCCTTCCGCTTCAACTCCTTCATCGGCCTGGCCCTGGCCGAGCGCCTGGCCGGCGCCCAGGGCCTGCTGCTGCTGGCGGTGCTGATCGGCTTTTGCGTGCCGCTGTTCAACGTGGCGGCGGTCTGGCCCATGGCGCGCCATGCCCAGCGCAGCGTGGGCCGCGAGCTGCTGCGCAACCCGCTGATCATCGCCACCGCCTCGGGCCTGCTGGCCAATGTGCTGGGCTTCAAGGTGCCGGCCTGGGCTGACCCCACGCTCAACCGTATCGGCGCGGCCTCCATCGCCCTGGGTCTGATGGCCGCCGGTGCCGGCCTGCGCTTCGCCAGCCTGGGGCAGGCCAAGACCCTGGCCGTGGCCGTGCTGAGCATCAAGCACCTGCTGCTGCCCCTGGTGGCGCTGGGCCTGTCACAGGCCTTCGGCCTGAGTCCGGTGCAAACCACCATCCTGCTGGCCTTCTCGGCCCTGCCCACGGCCTCCAGCGCCTATGTGCTGGCCACGCGCATGGGCTATGACGGCGCCTATGTGGCCGGGCTGGTGACGCTGTCCACCCTGCTGGGCGTGGTCAGCCTGCCGTTCGCGCTGGGCATGCTGCGCTGAGAACTTGCCAACGCCTCCCGGACGCGGCCCGATTGCCACGATGTCTTCACAGGTTCCGAGGCAACAGGCTGCGGGTCAGAAACGGAAGTGCAGCGTGACTTCCGGCCGCGTCTCGGTGCAGTCCGTCCTCACCGCGCGGTCGCAGGACTCCTGGCGCTCGTGCACCAGGCCCGCTCCGAGGTAGGTGCTGCGGTCCAGGACGTAGTACATCCCGCCGCGCACGCCGTAGCTGTTGTGGCTGGAGACATGGTTGCTGTAGAAGGTGCGCGAGAGGAAGACCCCCGCATAGGGCTTGAAGGACTGGCCCGTGGCCGAGACGTAGCGCAGCTCGGGAATGAGCTTGTAGACGCCGGGGCTGTTGCCGCGCCACAGCTCCAGGCCGATGCTGGCCTCGAACTGCTCGACGAAGAAACGCCCATAGCGACCGCTGAGCACGGTGTAGTCCTTGCCGAACTGCTCGCCCGAGCCCAGCGAGAACGAGGCACTGGTCTGGCTGCCGTAGCCGCTGTACTGCGCCGCCGCAGGTAGAGCACTCAGGGACAGTGCGGCGGCCCGGGCCGGCACGGCGCGGGAAAGAAACTTCGAA
>JAYNNS010000129.1:0-4840 GCA_038112835.1 Curvibacter sp.
GCGATGGACTGGTCGATGCGGTCGAAGGTCTTGCCCGAGAAGTCGGCGTCGAGCTCGACCTCCTGGGCCGACTCGGCGGCCAGGCAGATACTGGCCATCTCCACCACGGTCTCCAGCGGGAACTTGCCGGCCGCGGTCTCGGCCGAGGTCATGACCGCGTCCGAGCCGTCGAGCACCGCATTGGCCACGTCGCTGACCTCGGCGCGCGTGGGCATGGGGTTGTTGACCATGGACTCCATCATGTGGGTGGCCGTGATCACGGTCTTGTCCATCTCGTGCGCCATCTTGATCATGCGCTTCTGCAGCGCCGGTACGGCCGCATTGCCGACCTCGATGGCCAGGTCACCGCGCGCCACCATGATGCTGTCGCTGGCGCGCAGGATTTCCTCCAGCTTGGGGATCGCCTCGGCACGCTCGATCTTGGCGATCAGGTGCGGCTTGTGGTGGTACTCGGCCGCGGCCACGTTGCAGAGCTGACGCGCCATCTCCATGTCGGTGGCGTTCTGCGGAAAGCTCACGGCCACGTAGTCGGCCTGGAAACTCATGGCGGTCTTGATGTCCTCCATGTCCTTGGCCGTCAGGGCCGGCGCGGTCAGGCCGCCGCCCTTCTTGTTGATGCCCTTGTTGTTGGACAGCTCACCGCCCTGCACCACCTTGCAGTGCACGGCCTGGCCCTTGACGGCCTCGACCTCCATGATGATCAGGCCGTCGGCCAGCAGCAGCACGTCCCCCACCTTCACGTCCTGCGGCAGCTCCTTGTAGTCCAGGCCCACGGCGTTGGCGTCGCCGGGCTCGCTGCGGCCGGCGTCGAGCACGAACTTCTGCCCGTTCTTCAACTGCACCTTGTTCTCGGCGAACTTGCCGACCCGGATCTTGGGGCCCTGCAGGTCGGCCATGATGCCGACCTCGCGGCCGGCACGGGCGGCAGCTTCGCGCACCAGGCGGGCGCGGTCGATGTGGTCCTGGGCCTTGCCGTGGCTGAAGTTCAGCCGCACCACATTGACCCCGGCCCGGATCATCTGCTCGAGCAGGGCCGGGTCGCTGGAAGCGGGGCCCAGGGTCACAACTATCTTGGTCGCACGGCGCGTCATGGTGTCAGTCTCCTTGTAACTTAGTTTCCATTCTGTCATGAAATTGGTTACAAGGGTGCGACAAAATGGAAACGGCCCCGACGGGGCCGTTTTGCGGGCGGCAGGCGCGGGCCTGCTCAGGCTGCGCGTCGGGCCAGGATCTCGAAGGCCGGCAGGGTCTTGCCCTCGAGTACCTCGAGGAAGGCGCCACCGCCGGTCGAGATGTAGCCGACCTGGTCCGTGATGTTGAACTTCGCGATCGCCGCCAGCGTGTCGCCGCCACCGGCGATAGAAAAGGCATCGGAATGCGCAATCGCGGCCGCCAGCATTTTGGTCCCGCCGGCGAACTGGTCGTACTCGAACACGCCCACCGGGCCGTTCCAGACGATGGTGCCGGCATGGGCCACGATGTCGGCCAGCTTGGCCGCGCTCTTGGGACCGATGTCCAGGATGCGGTCGTGCGGGCCCACCTGGTCCGCCGGCACGAGGTTGGCACGCGCCAGCGAGGACAGCTCGTCGGCCACGACCACGTCCACCGGCAGCGGCACCTCGGCGCCGCGCTCCTTCATCAGGTCCATCACCTGCTGCGCCTCGCGCACCATCTCCGGCTCGGCCAGGGAATCGCCGATACGCTGGCCTGCGGCGAGCAGGAAGGTGTTGGCGATGCCACCGCCCACGATGAGCTGGTCCACGCGCGAGGCCAGGGTCTTGAGGATGGACAGCTTGGTCGAGACCTTGGAGCCGCCGACGATGGCCACCAGCGGCCGCTTGGGGTTCTGCAGCGCCTGGGTGATGGCATCCATCTCCGCCGCCAGCAGAGGACCCGCGCAGGCCACCTTGGCGTACTGCGCGATGCCGTAGGTCGAGGCCTCGGCGCGGTGGGCCGTGCCGAAGGCGTCGTGCACGAAGATGTCGCAGAGCGCCGCCATCTTGCGGCTGAGCTCCTCGCTGTTCTTCTTCTCGCCCTTGTTGACGCGCACGTTCTCCAGCATGACCAGCTGACCGGGCTGCACATTTACGCCCTCGGTCCAGTTGGCGATCAGCGGCACGTCACGGCCCATGAGCTCGCCCAAGCGCCGGGCCACCGGCGCCAGGCTGTCCTCGGGCTTCATCTCGCCTTCGGTGGGACGCCCCAGGTGCGAGGTCACCATGACGGCGGCACCGGCCTTGAGCGCCATCTCGATGCAGGGGATCGAGGCGCGGATACGGGTGTCTTCGGTGATGCGGCCGGCCTCGTCCTGCGGGACGTTGAGATCGGCGCGGATGAAGACGCGTTGGCCCTGGGCCTGACCCTGCTCGCACAGGGTCTGGAAGCGGATGAAGTTCATGCGTGGAGACTGGAGTTGAAAAAGCGGGGCACCGGTCATGAAACCGGCTTGTAACCCGCGATTTTAGAGGCTGCGCTGTCGCGCGCCTTACCAGCCCAGACCCAGGCGCAGGGGCAGATAGACGGCCATCCCGACCACGATGGTGCCCAGCATGGCCCAGCTGCTGCGCCGCTGCCAGAAATACCAGCCTGCGCCGGCCACCACCGCGTAGAGGCGCGCGTCCTGCCAGGTCTGCAGCAGCTGCCCCTGGCTCATGACGATCTCGGGCACGATCACGGCCGCCAGTGCGGCGATCGGCGCGTACTGCAGGCCGCGCTGGGCCCAGTGCGGCAGGCTCCAGGGCTGGCTGGAGATGAAGAAGAAGGAGCGCGTGACCACCGTCACCGCGGCCAGACCGACGATGACGCCCAGGGTCCAGAGATCGGTCTCGCTCATCGGGCGGCCTCCTGCCGCAAGGGCGGCGTCTTCTCCAGCAGCAGGCACAGGGCCACGGCCGCGGCGATGGCCACCACGATGTTGAGCTTGAAGGGCAGGGCGAACACGGCCACGGCCGCCGCGCCGGCCACCCCGGCCGAGACGAGGCGCAGCCTGCTGCTGGCCAGCGAGCAGGCCACGCCCAGCAGGGCCAGGATGCCCGCGAAGCCCAGGCCCCAATGCATGGGCACGGAGTGCGCCAGCAGGATGCCCAGCAGGCTGGCCGCCTGCCAGCTGGTCCAGTTGATCGCACAGCCTCCCATGAGGTAGGCGAGCTGGGACTGCCGCTCCCCCGCCGTCTGCGGCGGCTGGTGGAAGCGCTTGGTGAACATCACATAGCTGATGTCGGCCGTGACATAGCCCGCAAGCAGGCGCCAGCGCCGCGGCAGATGGATCAGGTAGGGTCGCATGTGGGCACTGAAGACCACGAAGCGCAGGTTGACGCAAAAGCCCGTGGCCCAGATCACGAGCACGGGTGCCCCCACCGCGATCAGCGGGATGGCCGCGAGCTGCGAGCTGCCGGCATAGACCAGCAGGGTCATGGCCAAGGATTCGACCAGGCTCATGCCCGACTTGATCATGGCCACGCCGGTCATCATGCCCCAGGCCGCCAAGCCCGGTGCCACCGAGCTCATGTCACGCATGCCCCGGCGAAACTCCGGATGGTCGATGAACGGCCGCAGCGTCCCCACCTCTCAGGTCCCCAGCACGGCGCCGGCCGGCAGCGTTTGCCCGCGCAGGAAGTCGGCCGCTGACAGGCGCTTGCCGCCGGCGCGCTGCAGCTCCGTGACACAGAGCACGCCCTGCCCGCACTGCACGCGAATGCCATCGGCCTGCGCCAGCAGCACCGTGCCGGGCGTCTGCTCGCTGTCCTGCAGCGCGGGATCGACCTGGGCCTGCCAGAGCTTGAGCGCCTCGCCCTGCCACAGCGTGGACGCGCCGGGATGGGGATTGAAGGCACGGATGCGGCGCGCGATCGCCTGCGCCGGCTGCGACCAGGCGATCTGCGCCTCGGCCTTCTCGATCTTGTGCGCGTAGGTCACCCCCTCGGCGGGCTGCGGCGTGCGCGCGAGCCCGCCGCAGGCGGCGATCTCCAGCGCCTCGACGATGAGCCGTCCACCGAGCACGGCCAGCTTGTCGTGCAGGCTGCCCGTCGTGTCTTGCGGCTCGATGCGCAAGCGCTCGACCAGCAGCATGTCGCCCGTGTCCAGCCCCGCGTCCATCTGCATGAGGGTGACGCCGGTCTCGGCGTCCCCGGCTTCGATGGCGCGGTGGATGGGCGCCGCACCGCGCCAGCGCGGCAGCAGCGAGGCATGGATGTTGAGGCAGCCCAGGCGCGGCAGGTCCAACACCCATGGCGGCAGGATCAGGCCGTAGGCGGCCACGACGATCACGTCGGGCTGCGCCGCTTCGAGTGCCGCGCGCGCTGCGGCCGCCTCTTGAGGGTATTTGCCATCGAGCCGCAGGCTCAGCGGCTGCGCCACGGCCATGCCGTGCGCCAGCGCGAACTGCTTGACGGGCGAGGCCTGCAGCTTCATGCCGCGACCGGCGGGCCGGTCGGGCTGGGTCAGGACCAGGGGGATGGTGAAGCCGGCGGCGTGCAGCCTTTCCAGCGCCACCCGGGCGAACTCGGGTGTGCCGGCGAAAACCACCCGCAAGGTCAACGCGCGGCCTCGCGCTGCGCCTTGAGCATCTTGGTCTTGATGCGGTTGCGCTTGAGCGGCGAGAGGTACTCGACAAAGACCTTGCCGAGCAGGTGGTCCATCTCGTGCTGGATGCAGATGGCCAGCAGGCCCTCGGCCTCGATCAGCTGCTCCTTGCCCTGGCGGTCGAGCGCACGCACGTGCACGCGCTCGTGGCGCTCCACGCCGTCGTAGATACCGGGCACGGACAGGCAGCCTTCGTCGTTGATCTTCGTCTCCGGGCTGGCCCAGATGATCTCCGGGTTGATCAGCACCAGGGGCTGGT
>JAYNNS010000129.1:4850-6410 GCA_038112835.1 Curvibacter sp.
GATCTGGGTGGCGGCCAGGCCGATGCCGTGGGCGTCGTACATGGTCTCGAACATGTCGGCCACCAGCTGCCGGATGCGCGCGTCCACGGCCTGCACGGGCCGGGCCACCGTGTGCAGGCGCGGGTCGGGAAAACAGAGTATGGGAAGCAGAGCCATAAATCCTCGTCAATGTCGCTATTTTCGCCACTTTTGGCCGACCAGTTTGCAACAAAATTCAGAAAACATTGCCCAATCAAGGGCTTGGGCGCAAAATCGTGCGTGATTTGTTAAGTTTTCCGGGTCCGGCGGGCGGTCTGCCCGCGACCGGAACCAGCCGGGGGCATCGTGAAACAGCACTACATGACGAAGAGCAGGATGGGGGTCAGCGCCCGCGTTTCCATGATCGCAGCCCTGGGCCTGCTGAGTCTGCCGGTCTGGAGCCAGAAATTCCCCAACCTGCCGATCTCGTCCGAACAGCGCTCCACCGCCGACAAGGTGGCCGCCGCCGGCGTGCCACTGTCCGAGCTGGCCCCCGAGGCGCCCGACAGCTATGTGGTCAAGGCCGGCGACACGCTGTGGGGGATTTCCAAGATGTACCTCAAGAGCCCGTGGCGCTGGCCCGAGCTCTGGGGCATGAACCTGGAGGAGATCCTCAACCCCCACCTGATCTTCCCCGGCCAGGCCCTCTACCTGATCAACCGTGATGGCCGCGACCTGCTAAGCATACGCACGCAAGGCGGAACCGAAGGCAGCCCAGCAGCAGGCGGCGATGGCACGATCCCGGCTGCCGCTGGCGGTCGACGCGATGGCAATGCCGGAATCGAGACCGTGCGCCTCTCGCCCGGCATCCGCTACGAGGAATACAAGACGCCCCTGACCGCCTTGCGCACCCGTGACATCGAGGCCTTCCTGGCCGAGCCCCTGATCGTCGAGGAAGGCGAGCTGCAGCTGGCCCCGCGCATCGTCGCCGCCGGCGAGAACCGCGTGATCATCGGGCGTGGCGACCGCGTCTACGCCCGCGGCCCGGCCAGTGCACCGCTGCTGGACGACCAGCCCAAGCTCAAGCCGTACCGGATCTTCCGCAACGCCAAGCCGCTCAAGGACCCGGAGTCCGGCGAGACCCTGGGCTACGAGGCCGAGTTCCTGGGCAAGGCCGTGCTCGCGCGCAGCGAGGGCAGCACCGAGATCGCCTCGGCCGGCGGCAAGGTCAACACCGCCCTGGTGCCGGCCACCATCGACATCACCGCAGCCAAGAGCGAGATGCTGGTGGGCGACCGCCTCGCGCCCGAGCCCGAGCGCGAGTTCCTGAACTTCGTGCCGCGCGCGCCGTCCGGCGCCGTCAGCGGCCGCATCGTCTCGATCTACGGCAGCAGCTCCGTGGTCAACGCCTCGCAGAACCAGGTGGTCGTGCTCAACCGCGGTCGCCGCGACGGCATCGAGAGCGGCCACGTACTGGCCATCCTCAAGGACGGGCAACAGCTCACGGACCGGACCGACCCGAGCCGGCCGTTGATCAAGCTGCCCAACGAGCGCAACGGCCTGCTCATGGTCTTCCGTGTCTACGACAAGCTGGCCTACGGA
>JAYNNS010000129.1:6420-7875 GCA_038112835.1 Curvibacter sp.
CGGACTGATCCTGGACAACACCGACTCGGTCCGCGTCGGCGACCGTCTGGCCAACCCGCAGTAAACCTCCCGCCATCCGGGCACGCGCAAGACCATGGAGCGCGACGAGCTTGGCGCCTGGCTGCGCCTCACGCTCACCCCCGGCCTGGGCGACACCAGCGCCCGACGCCTGCTGGCCGCCTTCGGCCCGCCCGAGTCGCTCTACACCCAGACCGCCCAGGCCCTGCAAGCGGTGCTGAGCCCGGCCCAGGCCCAGGCCCTGCTGCAGCCTCCCGAAGGCTGGGCCGAGCTGCTCGAGCGTACCTGGGCCTGGCTGCAGGAGGAGCCCGCAACGCGCGCCGTGGTCACGCTCGGTGATGCGCGCTACCCCCGGTCGCTGCTGGACACCGAGGATCCGCCCCTGCTGCTCTACCTCAGCGGCCGGCTGGACCTGGCGCTGGACAGCCACCGCAGCCTGGCCATCGTCGGCAGCCGCAACCCCACGCCGCAAGGGCTGCTCAACGCACGCCAGTTCGCCATCGCCCTGGCCGAACAGGGCCTGACCATCGTCTCCGGCCTGGCCCTGGGCATCGACGGCGCCGCGCACGAAGGGGCACTCGCCGGCACGCACGGAGCGCAGCGCCTGGCCACGATCGCCGTCGTGGGCACGGGGGCCGACCGCGTCTACCCCAAGAGCCACCATGCGCTGGCGCACCGCATCAGCGCGCAGGGCCTGATCGTCAGCGAATACCCGCTGGGCACGCCACCCCTGGCGGCCAACTTCCCGCGCCGCAACCGCCTGATCGCCGGCCTCTCCGGCGCCACCCTGGTGGTGGAAGCCGCCTTGCAGTCGGGTTCGCTGATCACCGCACGGCTCGCCGCCGAGCAGGGCAAGGAGGTCTTTGCCATCCCCGGCTCCATCCACGCGACGCAGTCGCATGGCTGCCACGCCCTGATCCGTCAGGGCGCCAAGCTGGTCGAGTCGGCGCAGGACGTGCTGGAGGACATGCCGGCCTGGTCCGGCCTGCAAGCGCCCGGCCCCACCGCCGCGGAACCGGCGACGGACGATGATCCCTTGCTGCAGGCCCTCGGCCTGGAGCCAGTCAGCCTGGACGCGCTGCAGGCCCGCACCGGCCTGGACATCGCACCACTGCAGGCCCGCCTCATGGCCCTGGAACTGGAGGGCCAGGTGGCGCGGCTGCCCGGCGGCCTGCTGCAGCGCCTGGTGCGCGGCTGAGCCCGGGCACGCCGTGCCCGCAACGCAACAGCACCCGGAACACCGCGCAATTCCCGCTGGCGCCCGCCGCGAACTGCGCTATATTGAAGCCATGTTCGAAGTGCTTGTGTACGTGTACGAAAACTACTGGCGCGGCGATGCCTGCCCCGAACTTCCGCAACTCGAACGCAAGCTCAACGCCATCGGCTTCGACGCCGACGAGATCCGCGACGCACTGATCTGGCTCGACGGCCTGAACC
>JAYNNS010000130.1:0-7831 GCA_038112835.1 Curvibacter sp.
CCACCAGCAGCAGCGGGCCGGGCAGCGCGGCCTCGCCCTCGACCTGCAGCCGGATACCCAGATGCGCCAGCATCCCGCGCGACCAGACCTGCACGCGCAGGGCGCGCTGCTCGGCGCTCAGGCGCGGAAAGCGCAGCAGGAGGGTCAGCAGACCGGCGACGATGTGTGCGAGCGCCCGCGCCAGCCGCCAGGCGGCACGCAGGCGCGAGACCTGCGTCTCAGCCCTGCTGGTACGCAATCTGCCCACCGACGATGGTGCAGCGCACGCGCGCGGGCAGCTCGTAGCCGGCAAAGGGCGTGTGCTTGCCCTGGCTGCGCAGGGCCTCGGGCTGCACGGTCCACTCGGCCTGCGGATCGAAGACACAGACATCGGCTACGCCGCCGACCACGAGCTGGCCGGCGCTGGCCTGCAGCGTGCCCAGCGCATTGCCCAGCACGCGTGCCGGCTCGCTGCTGAGCACGGCCAGCGCGCGCGTCAGGCCCACGCCGCTTTCCTGGCCCCACTTCAGCGCCAGGCTCAGCAGCAGCTCCACCCCCGTGGCGCCGGGCTCGGCCTCGGCGAAGGGCAGCATCTTGGCATCCTCGTCCACCGGCGTGTGGTCGGAGACCAGGGCGTCGATGGTGCCGTCGGCCAGACCTTCGCGCAGGGCTTCGCGGTCGGCCTGCTGGCGCAGCGGCGGATTGAGACGCATGCGGCTGTCGAAGTAGCCGATGTCAGTGTCGGTCAGGTGCAGGGAGTTGAGGCTCACGTCGCAGGTCACGGGCAGGCCCTCGTCCTTGGCCTGGCGCACCAGGGCCACACCGGCCGCGCTGCTGAGGCGGCACAGGTGCACGCGCGCGCCGGTGGCGCGCACGAGGTCGAAGATGGTGTGCAGCGCAATGGTCTCGGCCGCCACCGGCACGCCCGACAGGCCCAGGCGCGTGGCCAGCGCACCGCTGGCGGCCACGCCCTGGCCCAGGTAGTGGTCGTTGGGGCGCAGCCAGACCGCGTAGCCGTAGGTGCTGGCGTACTGGAAGGCGCGCTGCAGCACCTGGGTATTGACGAGGGGCACATCGGCCTGGCCGAAGGCCACGCAACCGGATTCGGTGAGCTCGGCCATCTCGGTCAGGATCTCGCCCTGCAGGCCACGCGTAAGCGCACCCACCGGGAACACGCGTGCCTGGTGCAGCTTCTCGGCCCGGAACTTGAGCATCTCCACCAGACCCGGCTCATCCAGCACCGGGTCGGTGTCGGGCGGGCAGGCCAGGCTGGTCACGCCGCCGGCCACAGCCGCGGCCATCTCGGATTCGAGCATGCCCTCGTGCTCGTGGCCCGGCTCGCGCAGGCGCACCGCCAAATCCACCAGGCCCGGGGCGACGACGCAGCCCGCAGCATCGACGACGCGGTTGGGCGCGAAGTCGGCCGGCAGCTTGCCGATGGCCAGGATACGGCCGGCGGCGATGGCCACGTCGGCGATTTCGTCGCGGTTGCTGGCGGGGTCGATGACGCGGCCGCCCTTGATCAACAGTTTCATTTTCTCAACTCCGCCGCTGTGCGCACAGTCCCTGGCGCGCCACAAATACAAACCGGGAAACGTCGTGGAACCGGCTTTGCCGGACCACTGACGTTGCCCCCTTCAGGGGGGTGGCGTAGCGACACACCGTGTCGCGTAGCCTGGGGGTCATGCTTCATTCCCTGCGACGATACTCATGACGGCCATGCGCACCGCGATGCCGAAGGTGACCTGCGGCAGGATCACGCTCTGCCTGCCGTCCACCACGGCCGAGTCGATCTCGACGCCGCGGTTGATCGGCCCCGGGTGCATGACGATGGCGTCAGGCTTGGCCAGCTGCAACTTCTCGGGCGTGAGGCCGAAGCTCTTGAAGAACTCCTGGCTCGAGGGCAGCAGTGCGCCGCTCATGCGTTCGTTCTGCAGGCGCAGCATGATGATCACGTCCGCGCCCTTGATGCCTTCCTCCAGCGTGTGGCAGACGCGCACGCCCATGGGCGCCATGGCCGCGGGCACCAGGGTCTTGGGGCCGACCACGCGCACCTCGGCACAGCCCAGGGTGGTCAGCGCATGGATGTCCGAGCGCGCCACACGCGAATGCAGCACATCGCCGACGATGGCCACCGTGAGGTTGCTGAAGTCCTTCTTGTAGTGCCGGATGGTGTACATGTCCAGCAGGCCCTGGGTGGGATGGGCGTGGCGCCCGTCACCGGCGTTGACCACATGCACGTGGGGCGCCACGTGCTGGGCGATCAGATAGGGCGCACCCGATTCGCTGTGGCGCACCACGAAAAGGTCGGCCGCCATGGCGCTGAGGTTGGCGATGGTGTCGAGCAGGCTCTCGCCCTTGGAGGCCGAGGAGCGCGCGATATCGAGGTTGATCACGTCGGCACTCAGGCGCGTGGCCGCGATCTCGAAGGTGGTGCGCGTGCGCGTGGAGTTCTCGAAGAAGAGGTTGAACACGCTCTTGCCGCGCAGCAACGGCACCTTCTTGACCTCGCGGTCGCTGACGCTGACGAAGTTGGCCGCGGTGTCCAGGATGTGCGTGAGGATGTCGCGCGACAGCCCTTCGGTGGACAGCAGATGGATCAGCTCGCCGTTCTTGTTGAGCTGGGGATTGCGTTTGTAGAGCATGGTGCAGGTCTCGTGTCGGGGCGCCGGGCTCAGGCGGACTCCACGCGGAAGTGGAAACGGTCATCGGCGTCGTGCGCCAGCTCCAGCAGCTGGTTGGGCGGCAAGGCCACGCGGGCGGCGGCATAGTCGGCCTGTACGGGCAGCTCGCGGCCGCCGCGGTCCACCAGCACGGCCAGCTGCACGCAGGCCGGGCGGCCGTAGTCGAACAGCTCGTTGAGCACGGCGCGGATGGTGCGGCCGGTGTAGAGCACATCGTCGAGCAGGAGGATGCGCGCGCCGTTGACGTCGAAGGGCAGCACGGTCTGGCCGCCACTGGCCAGGCCGCGCTGGGCGAAGTCGTCGCGGTGCATGGACGAGGAGATAACGCCGTGCTCGCCTGCGAGCCCGAGCTCGCGCTGCAGCCGCTCGGCCAGCCAGGCCCCACCCGAGGTCACGCCGACCAGACGGGTTTCGGGCGTGCACAGGCCGCGCACACCGCGCAGCAGATCGGCGTAAAGGGCTTCGGCATCGAGCGCCAGGGTACTCATTCGAGGTTCCTCAAAAACTGTTCCAGGATCACGCAGGCCGCCCCTGCATCCGCATCGGCCGCACCGCTGGCCAGGGCCTCGGTGGTGCTGTAGCGCTCGTCCACCTCGTACACCGGCAGGCCGAAGCGTCCGCGCAGCTGGCGCGCGAACTTCTGCGCCCGTGCCGTATTCTCGTGCGCTGCCCCGTCCGGGTGGAAGGGGACGCCGACCACCAGCGCGTCGGGCTGCCACTCCCGGAGCAGGGCCGCGACCTTGTCGAAACGCGCGTCGCCCTCGGCACGTAGCGTGGGCCGCGGCTGGGCCTGGCGCAGCAGGCGGTTGCCCACGGCCACGCCGGTGCGCTTGAGGCCGAAATCCAGAGCGAGAAAGGTTTGCTGAGTGAGAGGGACGGCAGTCATGGTTGCTGCCGTGTTCATGCCAGCCCAGCCCCCGAGACGACCCGCCAAACCGCGGAACGCCGTGGAACCGGCTTGGCCGTGCCACTGGCCTTGCCCCCTCCTGCAAGGGGCTGGGGCCTGCGGCTCCAAACCTGCCCGCGCAGGCTTGGACAGCCCGAAGAGCCTGCGCCTCTGGCGTTGGCACGTGGGGCGCAGCGCAGCGCAGCCTGAGGGAGGTCCATTTTCATGCATGGCCCGCGTCGGGGGAGAGCATCCAGGCCTGCAGGCCCAGCAGGGACAGGGCCTTGTCGTAGCGCTGGGCCACCGGGGTCTCGAAGATCACCGCCGGGTCGGCGTGCACGATGAGCCAGCTGTTCTCGCCGATCTCGGATTCGAGCTGCCCCTG
This sequence comes from Curvibacter sp., assembly GCA_038112835.1. GTDB lineage: Bacteria > Pseudomonadota > Gammaproteobacteria > Burkholderiales > Burkholderiaceae_C > Hylemonella. The sequence continues at coordinate 3,935 of JAYNNS010000130.1, forward strand.
GGCCCAGGCCGAGTAGCCCAGCGAGACCAGCACCCGGCTGGGTCCGGCGCCGGTGGACAGGGCTTCGAGCACGTCGCGCGAAGTGGTCATCTCCAGACCCCCGGGAATCATCATGGTGGAGGCATAGACAGGCTCGGGCTTGTCTTCCCCCTCCTGCGGGGCGGGCATGTTGAGCAGCGCCTCGTGCAGCACGAAGCCCCGCTCGGTCTGCACCGGGCCGCCGTGGAAGACCGGCGCGTCCTTGAGATCGGCCCGCCCCAGGGGCAGCTCGACCTTGTCGAACAGACCCTGCAGCTTGATGTCGGTGGGCTTGTTGATCATGAGCCCGAGCGCCCCGCGCTGGCTGTGCTCGCACAGATAGACCACGCTTTTGGCAAAAGTCTCGTCCGCCAGACCGGGCATGGCGATCAGGAAATGATTCGTCAGGTTGATCGGTGCAGAATCATCGGCCATGCACGGATTTTAACGGCCCCCATGGAAAAACAGTTCGATACCGGTCTGGTCTGGTTCCGCCGCGACTTGCGGGTGGACGATCACGCGCCCCTGCAGCTGGCGTTGCGCCAATGCCGCCGGGTGTATTGCGCCTTTGTCTTCGACCGCGATATCCTGGACCCGCTGCCCCGCGCGGACCGGCGGGTGGAGTTCATCCGAGCGAGCCTGGTCGAGCTGGACCAGACGCTGCGCGCCCTGGCCGGCAACGATCAGGCCGGGCTGATCGTGCGCCACGGCCGTGCCAGCGAGGCATTGCCCGCCCTGGCGCAGCAGCTCGGCGTGCAGGCCGTGTTCGCAGCCCATGACTACGAGCCCCGGGCCCAGGCGCGCGATGCCCGCGTGCGCGGCGCACTGGCCGCAACCGGAATCGCCCTGCAGACCTGCAAGGACCATGTGGTCTTCGAAGGCCGTGAAGTCCTCACCGGCAGCGGTACGCCCTACACCGTGTTCACGCCCTACAAGCGCGCCTGGCTGGCGCGCCTGCAGCAACATCCGGTCACACCGCAAACCACGCAGGCCTCCCCTGGCGCCCTAGCACCGCGTCCGGACGCCCTGCGCCAGACCGTGCCCTCGCTGGCCGAGATCGGCTTCGAAGCCAGCGCCACCCCGCTGCGCATCCCCACCGGCGTCAGCGGCGGCCAGGCCCTGCTCGACGACTTCCTGGGCCGCATCGACGCCTACCACGAGGCGCGCGACTTCCCCGCCCTCAAGGGGCCGAGCTACCTCAGTGTGCACCTGCGCTTCGGCACCGTCTCGATCCGCCGTCTGGTGGCACTGGCCCAGCAGCGCATGGCGGCGGGCAGCGCCGGGGCCGCGACCTGGCTCAGCGAGCTGGTCTGGCGCGAGTTCTACTTCCAGATCCTGGCCAACTTCCCGCACGTGGACGGCCAGGCCTTCCGTCCGGCCTATGACGCGATCCACTGGGAACAGGGCGCCCAGGCCGAGGCCCTGTTTGCCGCCTGGTGCGAAGGCCGCACAGGCTACCCCATCGTCGATGCGGCCATGACCCAACTCAACCAGAGCGGCTACATGCACAACCGGCTGCGCATGGTGGCGGGCAGCTTCCTGGTCAAGGACCTGGGTATCGACTGGCGCTGGGGCGAAGGCTACTTCGCCCGGCAGCTCAACGACTTCGACCTGGCCGCCAACAACGGCGGCTGGCAGTGGGTGGCCTCCAGCGGCTGCGACGCCCAGCCCTGGTTCCGCATCTTCAACCCCGTGAGCCAGAGCAGGAAGTTCGACCCCCAGGGCCGCTTCATCCGTCGCTACCTGCCCCAGCTGGCCGCCCTGCCCGACGCGGCCCTGCACGCGCCCTGGCTGGCCAGCCCCGTGGAGCTCGCCGCTGCCGGCGTGACGCTGGGCAGCGGCTACCCGCTGCCCCTGGTGCAGCACGATGCGGCGCGCGAGCGCACGCTGGCGCGTTACGCGGTGGTGAAGAAACCCGGAGCAGACGAAGGGTGAGCCCTATCCTGTGGGGTGGGGGTGCCGTGAGGCCCAAGGCCGCGCAGCCGGCCACCGTTCCAGAGCCCCCGTGGAACGGGCTCTGCCGGGCCACCGGGTGCGCCCCCCTCGAGGGGGAGACGCGCAGCGTCTCGGGGGGTGTTGATCTTCAGGCCGGCACGGCCTGCGTGCTGTAGTGCTTGATCAGGGCCAGCAGCTCGTCTTCCGAGTAGGGCTTGCCCAGGTAGTGGTTGACGCCCAGCTGCTGCGCATGCTCGCGATGCTTCTCGGCGATGCGCGAGGTGATCATGATGATGGGCAGGTCCTTGAGCTTGTCGTCCGAGCGGATGTTGCGCGCGAGGTCGAAGCCGTCCATGCGCGGCATCTCGATGTCGGACAGCACCACGGCCGGACGTTCCTGCGCCAGTTGCTCCAGCGCCTGCAGGCCGTCGGCGGCCAGGGCCACGCGGTAGCCTTCACGGCGCAGCAGGCGCTGCGTGACGCGGCGCACGGTGATGGAGTCGTCCACCACCAGCACCAGAGGCAGCTCGCCGCCACCGCTCGGGGCCTGGGCCTGCTCGGCCTCGGACTGGCGGGCCGCGGCCACCACGGCGGGAACCATGGCCTCGCCGTGACCCTGCTGCAGTTCCATGGCCTTGTCGCCGAACACGGTGGCCAGGGCCACCGGGTTGTAGATCAGCACCACGGCGCCCGAGGCCAGCACCGACATGCCGGCCAGGCCGGGCAGGCGCGAAAGCTGCGGCCCGAGGTTCTTCACCACGACTTCCTGGTTGCCCAGCACCTCATCGACGTGGATGGCCACACGCTGGCCCGCGCTGCGCAGCACCACCACGGGCTGGGTCTTGCCGGCCTGCTCGTAGCTGCGGGCCGAGGCCTGCAGCAGCGCGCCGGACCAGAAGAAGGGCACGTTCTCGCCGCCGTAGTCGATGCTGCCGCGGGCGTAGGCCTGCTCGAGCTCGGCCCGGCTCAGGCGGCGCACGATCTCGACCAGGTTGGCCGGCACGCCGATGCTGAGCTCGCCCATGCGCAGCATGATCACCTGCGTCACGGCGGTGGTCAGCGGCAGCACGAGCTTGAAGCTGGTACCCGCGCCGGCCGCGGTGGCGGTCTCGATGCGGCCACCCAGGGCCTGCACTTCGGAACGCACCACATCCATGCCGATGCCGCGACCGGCGAGTTCGGTCACGCTGGACGCCGTGGAGAAGCCGGGCATGAAGATCATGTTGGCGGCCTCGGCGTCGTCGAGCTGCTGCCCCGGCGCCACCAGCCCCTGGGCCAGGGCCTTCTCGCGGATGCGCGGCAGGTTCAGGCCGGCGCCGTCGTCCGTGAAGGTCACGGACACGTCGTTGCCTTCCTGGTGCAGGCTGATGGTGATGGTGCCGGCTGCCGGCTTGCCGGCAGCCTCGCGCTGCTGCGGGCTTTCGATGCCGTGGGCGACCGAGTTGCGCAGCATGTGCTCGAAGGCCGGCGCCATGCGGTCCAGCACGCCACGATCGATTTCCATCGTGCCACCGGTGATGTCCAGACGCACCTGCTTGCCCGCATCCTTGGACGCCTGGCGCACCACGCCGTAGAGGCGCTCGGAGATGCCTTCGAATTCCATCATGCGCGTGCGCAGCAGGTCACGCTGCAGCTCACGCGCCTGGCGGCCCTGGGCGATCAGGTCGTCCTCGGTGCCGCTGATGGTCTGTTGCAGGTTGCGCTGCACGGTGGCCACGTCGTTGACCGATTCGGCCATCATGCGCGTGAGCTCCTGCACGCGCGTGAAGCGGTCGAACTCCAGCGGGTCGAAGCCCTGGGCCGTGTCCTTGGCCTGGGCCAGGCGGGACTGCATCTGCGATTCGGCCTGCAGCTCCACATCGCGCAGATGGGTGCGCAGGCGGTCGAGGTTGGCCGTGAGCTCGCTCAGCGAGCCGTTGAGCTGGCCCAGCCGCTGGTCCAGGC
>JAYNNS010000131.1:0-4583 GCA_038112835.1 Curvibacter sp.
ACCGGGGCCGGTGCGGGCGGTGGCGCCGGCTTGGGCGCGGGCTTGGACACCGGACGGGGCGCAGGGGTGGCCACGGGCGGGAGCACCGGGGCCGGCTCGTGCACCAGGTAGGCCACGCCCGCCGCGGCCAGCAGCAGGGTGAGCACGCAGGCGACGAAGAGCACGCGATGCCCCCGGATCAGGTCCACCAGCCAGGGCCCCAGGCGGCGCGGCGCGGTCTTGCGGGCCTGGGCGAGCTGGTCCAGCAGCTGATCGCCCCTGAGCTCGAAGTCGGCGGACAACCTGAGCGGCAGGCGTTCCTTGTGCAGGGCCTGTTTCTGCAGGCGGTACAGATAGTCGATGCGCTTGCGCAGCTCGGGCGGCACCGCGTGGCGGGCGGAGCCCAGGCGCTGGCGCAGGCCCGTGCCGGTGCTGCCCCAGTCGCGCTGGAGCGCGCGCTCGATGCGCCGGCAGAGCTCGAGCACCCGGTCCTTGTCCTTCATGGTGATTCGTCCGTCTGTCGCTCGAAGGCCGCGGGGATCGCCGGGCTGCTGCTGCCCCGTTCCCTAGGCGGCGGCCGCAAAGACACGGCTCTCGACGGGCGCCACGGCCCGGAAGGCCGGCCGGGCGAAGAAGTAGCCCTGCATGAGCCGGATGCCCGCCTCCTGCAGGAAGTCGCGTTCGGCGGCGGTCTCGATGCCCTCGGCGATGACCTGGATCTGCATCTCCTCGCACAGCGCCACCAGGCTGCGCACGATGGCCTGGCGCGGCTTGTCGCGGTCCACGCCGCGGATGAGGTCCATGTCGAGCTTGATGAGGTCGGGCTGGAAATCGGACAGCAGCTTGAGGCCGGCGTAGCCGGCACCGAAGTCGTCGATGGCGGTCTGGAAACCGCAGCGCTTGTATTCGCGCAGGATCTCGGCGAACCAGGGGCCGTCCTCGATGCGCTCGCCCTCGGTCACCTCGAAGATGATGCGCTCGAGCGGGAAACCGTGCACGCGCGCGGCCTCCAGCGTGGTGCGGATGCAGAGCTCGGGCTTGTAGATGGCGTTGGGCAGGAAATTGATGGAGATGGGTTCGCGGATGCCCAGCTCGCTGGCGGACTTGATGGCCTTGACACGGCAGGCCTGGTCGAAACGGTAGCGATTGTGGTCGTTGACCTGGGCCAGCACGCTGGCCGCGCCCTCGCCCTGCGGGCCACGCACCAGAGCCTCGTGCGCATGCACCGCGCGGCGCTGCACGTCCACGATGGGCTGGAAGGCGTAGTCGAAGCGAAAGCCCACGCGCTCGGCCTTGCCACAGTCCTCGCAATCGCGGGCGGTGCCGGCCAGGGGCACGAAATCGACCGGGAACAGGGGGTTGGGCTGACCACTCATGCGCGGGATTCTGACATCAAGGCAGCCGGTCCCGCCAGCGTGGATACCCCGCCTTGTTGCATCGGCCACGCACTTTGTCCGGTGGGGGACAGGGCCCGGTCCCGGGCTTGCCCCGGGGTGGCCGACCCGATCGCGCGCCGCGTCAACGCAGCTGCAGCTCGTGCCCGGGCTGGGCCTCGCGCACCATGCGCAGGCCCTCGGCCTCCAGGCGGTAACGCTGCCTGCGTCCCCCAGGCTCCTGCGGGACCACGACCTCGACCACGCCGTCGCCCGCGAACCGGGGCAGGCCACAACCGTCCTCGCCCTGGATCCGCAGCAGCGGCACCAGCTGGCGCGAGGCGTAGGCCAGCAGATGGTGCACGCAGTCGCCCGGCTGCTGCACGGTGAGGGCGAGCTGGCGCTGGGAACGCTGGCGGTCGATGATGATGGCGCGCATCTCGATGCGCCCCTCGGGCAGCACCTCGTGCTCTTCGCTGAAGACGGCCGCGCCGATGCGCACGCTGATCCGGCTGGGATGACCGGGCTCGGGCGCACTGGCCGAGAGCGTGATGGCCTCGACCTTGCTGTCGCCGTCCAGGTCCACGTAGAGGCGCTGCAGCTCCTTGCCGGCCGCGGGGGGCAGCAGCAGCGCACCGCACAGGGCCGTGACGGCCCCGGGGCCGCGCCATGCGGCCATGGGCCTGCGGCCCGGTCCCCTGTGGTTCATGTGGAGCGCCCCCTGAAGCGTGTTCTCGCCGGCCAGTGTAGGACGCCTCCCCCGGCGCTGGCTATCCCCCAAAAGGGGCAGAGGGCGACAGGCGAGCGGCGGCCGGCGCGCGGTCTCGGGCGCGCACGGCCTCACGGCCCTTCAATCGGTCGGGATCTTGGGGTCGCTCAGGCCACCCCAGCGGCTGCTTTCCTGGGTGTAGGCCGGATCGAGGCAGCGGTTGGTGAAGCCCACAGGGCCGTAGTCGGACATGTAGACCACCCAGGTGCTCCAGCCGTTGCGCTCGTCACGGCCGAAGTATTCGAAGCTGAGCTCCTCGGGCGAGACGAGCTTGCCGAACTGGGCCGAGACGGCGCGCGCCACATCCACCAGGTTTTCGACGGCGACGATGCGTCGCATGGATTCTTCGTAGCCCACCTGACCGGGCCTGTACTTGGGCATGGCGTCTCTGCTGTCTCTGTGATCGTCATCTCATGCCGGCACGCCACCAGCGCGGGCACCGGCTCCAACGCCGGCAAGAATAGCACCGCAGCGCGGCTTCATCCGCGCATTCCCCACAGCGCGACAAGGTGATCCGGCCGAATCGTCACAAACCGTAACGCGCGCCGGCCCCCAGGAGGGTGGCCACGCCCAGGGCGGCGAAGATCAGCGCGGCCACCGCATGCACGAGGCGGATGGGCAGACGTCCCGCGAGCCGGTCCCCGATCAGCACGGCCGGCACATTCGCCAGCATCATGCCCAGCGTGGTGCCGATGACGACCAGCACCGCATCGCTGTAGCGCGCGGCCATGGCGATGGTGGCGATCTGGGTCTTGTCCCCCATCTCGGCCAGGAAGAAGGTGATGAGCGTGGCGCCGAAGACGCCGAAACGCCGCGCGATCTGCGTCTCTTCCTCTTCGATCTTGTCGGGAATCAGCGTCCAGACGGCCATGGCCAGGAAGGACAGGCCCAGGATCCAGCGCAGCCAGCCCGGGCTGACCGTGGCCATGATCCAGGCGCCCAGCGCACCGGCCAGCGCGTGGTTGACCAGGGTGGCGAGCAGGATGCCGAGGATGATGGGCCAGGGGCGCTTGAAGCGTGCGGCCAGGATGAAGGCCAGCAACTGGGTCTTGTCGCCGATTTCGGCCAGGGCGACGACGCCGGTGGAGACGAGCAGTGATTCCATGAAAGGTCCAAGGCCGGAAGACTGACGATTGACCACGACGCATCCCCGGCCAAATCGGAGGCTTCGTGGTCAAAGGTCTTGCCAGGCCAGGGGCTGTGCGCGCCATGGCCTGCGGGCCAAGTGTGTTGACGCGAACCTCTTCGGACTGAAGAGCGGCTACTCCCCAATGACGGAAGGGATTGTACCCCCCGCCCGCGCCACGCTGGACGGGACGCAGCCCGAATGCCCCGCATCGGGCACCGCCCCGGGCCAGCCGTCAGAATCAGGCACAAGGAGTACCCAGCATGAAGATCCTCATCCTCGGCGCCGGCGGCATCGGCGGCTATTTCGGCGCACGCCTGATCCAGGCCGGTGCGGACGTGACCTTCCTCGTGCGCGAGGCGCGCCAGCAGCTGATCGAGCGTGCCGGCCTGCAGATCGAGACGCCCGGCGGCGGCTTCCGCGTGCAGCCGCGCACCGTGACGGCGGCCACGGTGCAGGCGGACTACGACCTCATCGTGCTCGCGCCCAAGGCCTACGACCTGGACGATGCGCTGGCCTCGCTGGCGCGGGCCGACAGCCACGGGGCACTGCTGCCCTTTCTCAACGGCCTGGACCATCTGCGCGTGCTCGATGCGCGCTACGGCCGCGCCCGCGTGCTCGGCGGCGTGGCGCACATCGCGGCCACCCTCACGCCCGCGGGCGCGGTCCAGCAGCTCAGCGCACTGCACCGCCTGACGGTGGGCGCGCGTGACCCGGCGCACGAGTCGCTGGCACGCGCCTTCATCGCGCAGTGCGGCCAGGCCGAATTCGACAGCGCCTACAGCGAGGACATCGAGCAGGTGCTGTGGAACAAGTGGGTGTTCCTGGCCACGCTGGCGGGCATGACCACCGCGTGCCAGGGCTCGGTCGGCGAGATCATGGCCACGCCCGAAGGCGCGGCGTTGATGCGCCAGATGCATGCCGAATGCTGCGCCGTGGCCCGGGCCGAGGGCCAGCCCATCAGCGTGGAGGAGCAGGGCAAGGCCCTGGCCATGCTGACGCAGCCGGGCTCGGCCTTCACGGCCTCGATGCTGCGCGACCTGCAGGGCGGCCAGCGCACGGAGCACGCGCACATCCTGGGCGACATGGTGCGCCGCGGCCTGCAGGCGCAGGTGAACGTGGACCTGCTGCGCCTGGCCTGGACGCACCTGGTGGTCCGCGCAGCCCAGCGCTGAAACCCTCTCAGGGCCCACCGTACTGCGTACCCTCCGCCTGGGGCGGGGACGCCAGCGGCGTGCGGTCGGACGGGGATCCGAGCGGGCCGAGGTGCAGCGGCGACGGTTTGACGCCGCAGGCGATGGCACGCCTTGAAGGCGCGCATCTCGTCCCTGAGGCC
>JAYNNS010000131.1:4593-7804 GCA_038112835.1 Curvibacter sp.
ACCTGCCGCGCGGCGCTCACTGCACCACAGCCACCGACTTGACCTGCACCCAGGAGGCCCGGCCCGGCTGCAGGGCCAGCGCGTCGAGCGCGCGACGCGTGATGCGCGCCAGCAGGAGCGACGGCCCGCAGCGCACGCGCACCAGCACCTGGGCGGGATGCGCATCGGGCACGACGGATTCGACGATGCAGGGAAAATGGTTCTGGATGCTGGTGTGCTGGGGCTCGACCGTGGTGAGGCTGACGTCGCGGGCGAGCACGCGCAGGCGCACGCCCCGCCCCACCGGCAGGCCGCTGTCGCGCAGCCAGAGCTCGCCGCCGTCAAAGCCTACGCGCACCAGCTGCCAGTGCGTGTCGCGCTCGGCCACGGTGCCGTGCAGCAGCACGCCCGCATCCTCGCCCACGACCACCGGGCGGTCGATGGCGGCCAGCACCTCGCCCACCGGGCCGCTGGCGCGCACCTGGCCGCGCTCCAGCACCACCAGATGGTCGGCCAGGCGCGCCAGCTCGTCGGCGGCATGGGTGACGTAGAGCATGGGAATCCTCAGCTCGTCGCGCAGGCGCTCCAGCCAGGGCAGGATGTCCTGGCGGCGCGCGGCGTCGAGCGCGGCCATCGGTTCATCCAGCAGCAGCACGCGCGGTGCGGTCGCGAGCGCGCGCGCGATGGCCACGCGCTGGCGCTCCCCGCCCGAGAGCTGGTGGGTACGGCGGCGCAGCAGGTCCTCGATGCCCAGCAGGCGCACGGCGTTGTGCAGCGTGAGCTCCGCGCCGGGCGCGCGGGCACGGCGCATGCCGTAATGCAGGTTGCCCTGCACGTCGAGGTGGTCGAAGAGGCTGGCCTCCTGGAACACATAGCCGAGCGCACGCCGGTGCACGGGCAGGAAGACGCCGGCGGCCTCGTCCTGCCACACCTCGCCGGCCAGGGCCACGCGCGCCGATCGGGCACGCTCCAGCCCGGCCACGCAGCGCAGCACGCTGGTCTTGCCCGAGCCCGAGGCTCCATAGAGCACGGTGATGCCGCGCGCCGGCAGCCGCAGGTCCACCTGCAGCTCGAAGTCGGCCCGCGGCAGGCGGAGCCGGACCTGGAACTCGTCGCCGCTCATGACAACACCCGGGTGTCGCTGCGCCGCAGCCCGGCCAGTGCGAGCAGCACCACGAAACTGAAGAGCAGCATGCCACCGGCCAGCCAGTGGGCCTCGGCGTACTCCATGGCCTCGACCTGACCGTACATCAGGATGGAGACCACCCGGGTCTGGCCGGGAATGTTGCCGCCGATCATGAGCACCACGCCGAACTCGCCCACGGTGTGCGCGAAGCTCAGGATGGCCGCGGTCAGCAGCCCCCCGCGCGCCTGCGGCAGGGCCACGGTGAAGAAGGCATCGAGCGGCGAGGCACGCAGCGTGGCCGCCACTTCCATCGGGCGCGTGCCCAGGGCCTCGAAGGCATGCTGCAGCGGCTGCACGGCAAAGGGCAGCGAAAAGATGATGGAGCCGATCAGCAGGCCCGTGAACGTGAAGGACAGCACGCCCCAGCCCAGGGCCTGGGTCAGTTGCCCGAGAGGGCCGGCCGGACCCATGGCGACCATGAGGTAGAAGCCGAGCACCGTGGGTGGCAGAACGAGTGGCAAGGTCACCAGGGCGCTGACCGGCGCACGCCAGCGCGAGGCGGTCCAAGCCAGCCACCATGCGAGCGGGGTGGCCAGCAGCAACAGCAGCACCGTGGTGAAGGTGGCGAGCTCGATGGTCAGCCAGATCGCCTGCAGGGCTTCGGCACTCATGGGTCAGAAGTCGTAACCGTGGGAACGGATGATCGCACGGGCTTTGTCATGACGCAGATACTGCAGCAAGGCCGCGGCCGCTGGGTTGTCCTTGCCCTTGTTCAGCAGGATGAGGTCCTGACGGATGGGGCGGTAGAGGGCGGCCGGCACCAGCCAGGCCGAACCCTCCTTGAGCTGGCCGTCGGCCCAAACCTGGGACAGGGCCACGAAACCCAGCGTGGCGTTTTCGGTCGCCACGGCATGGTAGGCTTGGGCGATGCTTTGCCCCTGCACGATCTTCGGGCGCAGGACATCGAGCAGCCCCAGCCGGGTCAGCGTCTCGATGGCGGCCGCCCCGTAAGGCGCCACCTTGGGGTCGGCCAGGGCGATCCTGTCGAAGCGGCCACTCCTGAGTATCTCGCCCTGCGCATCCACCTGGCCGGCGCGCTTGCTCCAGAGCACCAGCTTGCCGATGGCGTAGGTGTCGCGGCGGCCACCCTGGCCCTCCTTCTCCAGCCGGGCCGGGGTCTCGTCGTCGGCGGCGAGCAGCACGTCAAAAGGCGCGCCGTTCCTGATCTGGGCGTAGAACTTGCCCGTGGAGCCGAAGGCCAGCACGAGCTTGTGCCCCGTGTCGGCCTCGAAGGCCGCTGCGATCTTCTGCATGGGCGCCGTGAAATTGGCCGCCACGGCCACCTGCACTCCGGCGGCCTGCGCCGCCATCGCACTCCATGCGCACCAGACCGCCAGCCACGTCCGTCCCACCCGGCCCCCGCTATTCAGAAGATGAATAGCGCAACTGTAGCACGGAACGCCCTGCGCTATTCATTTCAGTAATAGCGATCGGCTACCATCCGGGCATGAACCGACGCTCTCTTCCGCTGGCCGACGTGCTGGGCTACGAAGCCAGCGACAAGCGCATCGACATCCTGCGCCGCATCGGGCAGGCGGGTTCCATCTCGGAGGCCGCGCGTGGTGCAGGCGTGAGCTACAAGGCCGCCTGGCAGGCGCTGGAGACCCTGGCCAACCTGGCCGGCACGCCGCTGGTGGAAAAGGCCGTGGGCGGCAGCGGTGGGGGCGGCGCGGCGCTGACAGCCGCCGGCCTGCGTGTGCTGCAGGCGGCCGAGGCCATGGACCGGGCCCGCCGGCAGGTGCTGGGCGGGCTGGATGCCGGCACCGACCGCGCGGCGCTGGCCCTGCGCACCAGCATGCGCAACCAGTTTCCCTGCACGGTGGGCACGGTCCGCGCGCAGCAGGGCCAGTGGCGGATCCAGCTGCTGCTGGCCGACGGCAGCGCCCTGCACGCCCGCATCACCCAGGAAAGCGTGCAGCTGCTGGGCCTGCGGCCCGGGCTGGCGGTGCTGGCCCTGTGCAAGGCCACGGCCCTGCAGGTGGCGCCGCGCATCACGGCAGGCCCGACCCGCAATGTGCTGGCCGGCACGGTGACGCGCGCCTCACG
>JAYNNS010000132.1:0-7779 GCA_038112835.1 Curvibacter sp.
GCCGTCGGCACAGCGTGTGCTGCGCACCACGCGCACGCCCGCAGCCTGCGCCCGCCGGGCCGCGGCCTCGATCTCGCGATGCACGGTGCCGCCCCCGGTGCCGGCGAGCACCAGCCCGCGCAGGGGCGCAATGCCCAGCCGCGCGGCGGCCTGGGCGTCGCACAGCGCATCCACCATGGCCCCGCTGGCGGCGGCATGGCTCAGGACGATCTCCACGCGGGGCAAGGCGGTGGCGCCCAGGACGGCATCCAGCGCAGCCTGCGCCGTGCTCACCGGCCGGGCGCGCAACCATTGCACCCGCCCCGCCTGAACCCGCCCGATGTCCCCCGCCTCACCCGAGCCGAAGGCATCGAGCCGCGAACTGTGGACCTTCTGCACTTCCTGCGCGCCCAGAATGCGGCCGGCACACACCGCCAGCACGCCCGTGGCGCCCGGGTCCGCGGCCACGGCCAACGCATCGGCCAGGTTGCGCGGGCCGTCGGCGTCCGGCGCATCGGCCGGGCGCATGGCGCAGGTCAGCACCACGGGCTTGCGCGGTGCCAGCAGGGCCTGCAGCAGCCAGGCCGTCTCCTCCAGCGTGTCGGTACCGTGCGTGATGAGCAGGGCCTGCACCGCCTGCGCAGCCAGGTGGTGGCGGCAGGCCGTCAGCAGCGCCTGCCACACCGGCAGGTCCATGTCCTTGCTGTCGATCTGGGCCACCTGCTCGACCTGCAGGTCCATGCCGGCCGGCAGCTCCAGCCCCGCCAGCAACTCGCCCACCGGCTTCTGCGCCGCACGGTAACGCCCCGGGGCGGCGCCCTGCGCCAGCCCGGCAATCGTGCCGCCGGTACCCAGAACCACAATTTTTTGTCCGACCGCTTGCATTTCTCTCAAAGCTGGTTAAAAATACAGTTACTGGATATCAAGACAGTGAGGTCTTGCCACAGCCGCCCACAGGAGTCATGACGATGGACCTGCCGCAGTACCCGATCAAGCTGACCGCCCGCCAGCAGCAGATTCTGGACCTGATCCAGAGCGCCATCGCGCGCACCGGCGCCCCGCCCACGCGCGCCGAGATCGCTGCCGAACTCGGCTTCAAGTCCGCCAATGCGGCAGAGGAACACCTGCAGGCCCTGGCCCGCAAGGGTGTGATCGAACTGGTCAGCGGTACCTCACGCGGCATCCGCCTGCAGGGCGAGGCGCTGCGTTCCATCAACGAATCCCGTATCAAGCAATTCTCCCTGCCCATGCCGGATCTGGCGCAACTGGCCCTGCCCCTGATCGGGCGCGTGGCCGCCGGTTCGCCCATTCTCGCGCAGGAGCACGTGGACCAGACCTACTACGTCGAGAGCTCGCTGTTCCAGCGCAAACCCGACTACCTGCTCAAGGTGCGTGGCATGTCCATGCGCGACGCCGGCATCATGGACGGCGACCTGCTGGCCGTGCAGTCCACCAAGGACGCCAAGAACGGCCAGATCGTCGTGGCCCGCCTGGGCGAGGAAGTCACGGTCAAGCGCTTCCGCCGCAACAAGCACCTGATCGAGCTGCTGCCCGAAAACCCGGACTACCAGATCATCGTGGTCGAGCCCGGCGACCCCTTCGAGATCGAAGGCCTGGCCGTGGGCCTGATCCGCAACACCATGCTCATGTAAGCGCGCACCGCTGTCTGAAAGGCTCCCGATGAACTCCGCCTGGTCCGCCACCTACGCCCTCTGGACTCCGCTGCAGCGTCTGCTGCGCCGTCTCGTGCCTGTCACGCCGGCATCCCCCCCCGCCGCCCTGCCATGCAGCAATGCGGCGGCGGCCCTGGTGCGCAACAGCCGCCCGGCACAGCGCCCCCTGCGTGTGGTGCGCGTCATGGAAGCCGGCCAGCCGCGCTCCCAGGTCGGCCGCATGGTGATCTCCGGGCGCATGGCCGACGTCTGCGCCGAACTCGACCGCCTGGCCGCCTGCGAAGCCGCCCGCGCCTGAGCCGCCAAGGGGGGGCGGTCCGCCACGCCTGCCGCCGCACTCAGGGTTCGCCCGTAGTGGCGCGCAGGGCACAATAGCGGCATGAATATCGTCATCCTCGACGACTACCAGGACGTCGTCCGCAAGCTCGATTGCGCGGCCAAGCTGGCCGATTACTCCCTCAAGGTCTATACCAACACCGTCAAGGGCCTGGGCCAGCTCTCGGTTCGCCTGCGCGACGCCGATGTGCTGGTCCTGATCCGGGAACGGACCCCCATCACGCGCCAACTGCTGGAGAAGCTGCCCCGCCTGCGGCTCATCGCGCAGACCGGACGCATCGGCAACCACATCGACCTGGCCGCCGGCACCGGCTCTCCGGTAGCCCCCGCCGAGCTGACCTGGGCACTGATCATGGCCGCCATGCGCCGTCTGCCGCAGTACATCGGCAACCTCAAGCACGGGGCCTGGCAGCAGTCCGGCCTCAAGTCCGCGGCCATGCCACCCAATTTCGCGCTGGGTACGGTGCTGCGCGGCAAGACCCTGGGCATCTGGAGCTACGGCAAGATCGGTCAGCTCGTGGCCGGCTACGGCAAGGCCTTCGGCATGAAGGTGCTGGTCTGGGGCCGCGAAGCCTCGCTGGAAAAAGCCCGCCTGGACGGCGTCGAGACCGCCACCAGCCGAGAAGACTTCTTTGCCCGCAGTGATGTCCTGACACTGCACCTGCGACTCAACGACGCCACGCGCGGCATCGTCACCGCGGCCGATCTGGCGCGCATGAAGCCCACCTCCTTGCTGGTCAACACCTCCCGCGCCGAACTGATCGAGACCGACGCGCTGATCGGCGCCCTCAACCACGGCCGTCCGGGCATGGCCGCAGTGGACGTATTCGAATCCGAACCCATCCTGCAGGGCCACGCCCTGCTTCGGCTGGAGAACTGCATCTGCACGCCCCACATCGGCTACGTCGAGCAGGAAAGCTACGAGCTCTACTTCGGCTCGGCTTTCGACAACGTGCTCAACTTCCTGCGCGGAGAACCCAGCAACCTGGCCAACCCCGAGGCACTCAAGGTGCTGCGTCCGGTCGGCAACTGAGTCAGGCTCCGGCGGCTTCCGGGCACGGGGAAGCAAGGCGTCGTCTGCGCGACGCGCGCCCGCCGGACGGGCCCCGATAATCCGGCCATGCAAGCCATCTACGCACACATCGCCGTCGTCGGCACCGGTGCCATGGGCCGTGGCATCGCCCAGATCGCCGCCCAGGCCGGCAGCACCGTCACCCTCTACGACCAGCAGCCCGCGGCCATCACCGCGGCACGGCAGGCCCTCGCCGAGCAATGGGACCGCCAAGTCGAGAAAGGCCGGCTGGACGCCTCGGCCGCAGCCGCGAACAAGGCGCGGCTGCGAGCCGCCGACAGCCTGCAGGATCTGGCGAGCTGCGACCTGATCGTCGAAGCCATCGTCGAAAAGCTCGAGGTCAAGGCCGCGCTCTTCGCCGAACTCGAAGGCATCGTCCGTCCGGAGGCCGTGCTCGCGAGCAACACCTCGTCGCTCTCGATCACGGCCATCGCCGCCCGGCTGCAGCGCCCGCAGCGCGTGGCCGGTTACCACTTCTTCAACCCGGTGCCACTCATGAAGGTGGTGGAAGTCATCGCCGGGCTCAAAACCGACCCGGCCGTCTGCACCGCCCTCTCCGACTACGCGCGCCAGATGGGCCACACCCCTGTGACGGCGCAGGACACGCCGGGCTTCATCGTCAACCATGCGGGTCGCGGCTACGGCACCGAGGCCCTGCGCATCGTGGGCGAAGGCGTGGCCGATTTCGCCACCATCGACCGCATCCTGCGCGACCAGGCCGGCTTCAGGCTCGGTCCCTTCGAACTCATGGACCTGACGGCGCTCGACGTCTCGCATCCGGTGATGGAGTCCATCTACCACCAGTATTACGAGGAGCCGCGCTACCGTCCCAGCGTGATCACCGCGCAGCGCCTGGCCGGCGGTGTGCTGGGCCGCAAGACGGGTGAAGGCTTCTACCGCTACGACAAGAACGTGGCCCAAGTCGCGCCGGAGCCGCCCGTGCCCCAGGTGGCCGAACTTCCGCCCGTCTGGGTCTCCACGCGCGCCACGCGTCGGGCCGAGCTCTACCAGCTGCTCAAGGACCTGGGCGCGAAGATCGAGACCGGGCAGAGCCCCTCGCCGCAGGCCCTGACCCTGGTCGCGCCGCTGGGCTTCGATGTGAGCACCGTGGCCGTGGTCGAACGCCTGGATCCATCGCGCACCGTGGGCATCGACCTGCTGATCGAAGACGCCGCGACGAAGCGCCGCGTGCTGGCGACCAACCCGGCCACCCGCGCCGACATGCGCGACGCGGCCCACGCCCTCTTCGCGCGCGACGGCAAGGCCGTGAGCGTGATCCGCGACAGCGGCGGCTTCGTGACCCAGCGTGTCGTGGCCACCATCGTCAACATCGCCGCCGACATCTGCCAGCAGCGCATCTGCACGCCGGCCGACCTGGAAACCGCCGTGACCCTGGGCCTGGGCTACCCCCTGGGCCCGCTGGCCATGGGCAACCGCTGCGGCCCCACCAATGTGCTGGAGGTGCTGTTCAACCTGCAGACCGTCTACGGCGACCCGCGCTACCGCCCCAGCCCCTGGCTGCGCCGGCGTGGCGCGATCGGCCTGTCGCTGCTGCACGAAGAGGAGTGATGCCGGCGGCATGAGACACTCCATCGCCGCGGGCCGATCCCGCGGCGACCACGCAGCTGCGACGCAGATTCATGACGACGCCTCGCACTCGTGGTGATATCGCAGCCCATACCGTAGCGCACAGCGCGGAGGATTCTTTTTTCATGAGCGCACAACTGCTGAGCACCAGCCAGGGCCGCACCATGGTGCTGACCCTCTCCAACCCGGGCCACCGCAACGCCCTGGGCCCCGGCATGTATGCCGCCGGCGTCGAAGCCCTGAGCGTGGCCGAGAGCAACCCCGAGGTGCGCAGCGTCGTGCTGACCGGCGAAGGCGCGCTGTTCTGCGCTGGCGGCGACCTGCACCGCCTGCAGGCCAATCGCGAACAGCCGGCAGAAGTGCAAGCCCAGAGCATCGAGCACCTGCACAACTGGATCGAGGCCATCCGCACCTTCCCCAAGCCCGTGATCGCCGCCGTCGAAGGCGCGGCCGCAGGCGCGGGCTTCTCGCTGGCCCTCGCCTGCGACTTCATCGTCGCCGCCAGCGACGCGGTCTTTGTCATGGCCTACAGCAATGTGGGTCTCTCGCCCGACGGCGGCGCGAGCTGGAGCTTGGCGCGCGCCCTGCCCCGCCCCCTGGCGAACGAACTGCTGATGGCCGGCGAACGCCTCCACGCCCCGCGCCTGCAGGCCCTGGGCCTGGTCAACCGCGTCAGCGAGCCCGGCCACGCCCTGGACGAGGCCCTGGTCCTGGCCGAGCGGCTGAACCAGCGCGCTCCCAATGTGATGGCCAGCATCAAGGAACTGGTCAACGAGGCCCCGCAGGCCACGCTCACGCAGCAGCTGGCCCAGGAGCGCATGCACTTCGTGCGCAACCTGCACCATCCCAACGCTGGCATCGGCATCGCGGCCTTCCTGGCCAAGCAGCCCCCCGAGTACGAGTAGGCCGCGTGCGGCCCGCAGGCCGCCCGGCCCCGCGACAGACGCACAGGTGACAACCCTGAGGCGGTGGCGCAGTCCTGCGCGCGACAATGGGCCGGAGCGCACTTGGGGAACGAGTGCGAAGAGGCCCACACAGTCACCCAGCAGACAGCCCATGGACGATCCCATTCTTACCATAGAGGAACGCACAGCGATCAATGCCGGTCGCTGGTTTTCCACCCTGTCCCCTTCGCTCCGCCACGACATCCTGCGATGCGCCTACGTCAAACGCTACAAGGACGGCGACCTGCTGGCCGCCCGCGGCGAGCCGCCCGAGGAGTGGATCGCCTGCGCCAAGGGCGCGATCCGCGTGAGCTCGACCTCGATCTCCGGCAAGCAGGTCACGCTGACCTATGTGGAGCCCGGCGTCTGGATCGGCGATGTGGCCATCTTCGACGGCGACCGGCGCACGCACGACGCCTATGCCCATGGCGACACCACCACCCTGTGCGTGGCCAAGGCCGACTTCAAGAAGATCCTGGCCACCCACGTCGAGCTCTACGAAGCCCTGCTGCGCCTGCATGCGCGGCGCATCCGCCAGCTCTACGGTCTGGTGGAGGACCTCAACACCCTGCCCCTGCGCGCACGCCTGGCCAAGCAGCTGCTGCATCTGCTGCGCAGCTATGGTGTGTCCTCGCTCAGCGACAGCCGCGAGATGCGTATCGGCCTGCAGCTGGCACAGGAGGAGCTGGCCCAGCTGCTGGGCGCCTCGCGCCAGCGCGTGAACCAGGAACTCAAGGCCATGGAGCGCGAAGAGGTCATCCGCATCGAGCCCGGGGGGCTCGTGGTGCGCGACCGCGATGCCCTGTGGCGCATCGTCGAATCCGATCATTGAACCCCGCACGAACCCGCCGACCATGAGCGAAACCGAACAGCAGTACGTGGGCACCCGCCCGGTGTCCGCCGCCCACGCCTTCGACGTGGCGGCCCTGCAGGCCTGGCTGGACAACAACCTGCCGGGGTTTGCCGGCCCGCTGAGCGTGGAGGCCTTCAAGGGCGGTCAGTCCAATCCGACCTACAAGCTCAACACGCCCGCACGCAGCTATGTGATGCGCGCCAAGCCCGGCCCGGTCGCCAAACTTCTGCCCTCGGCCCACGCCATCGAGCGCGAATACGCCGTCATGCGCGGCCTGCACGGCACCGATGTACCGGTGCCGCAGATGTTCGTTCTGTGCGAGGACGAGTCCGTGATCGGCCGCGCCTTCTACATCATGGAGTTCATGCCGGGTCGTGTGCTGTGGGAGCAATCCCTGCCCGACCTGGAGCCTGCCGGACGCCGTGCCATCTACCTCGAGATGAACCGCGTCATCGCCGCGCTGCACACGGTGAAGTTCGCCGAGCGCGGCCTGGCCGACTACGGCAAGCCCGGCAACTATGTGGAGCGCCAGATCGCACGCTGGGGCAAGCAGTACCGGGCCTCGGCCGATGGCGCCGGCGCACTCTCGCAGCCCATCCCCGAGATGGAAAAGCTGCTGGACTGGCTGCCGGCCCACCTGCCGGCGAGCGCCAAGGACGACGGCTTGGTGAGCATCGTGCACGGCGACTACCGACTCGACAACCTGATGTTCCACGCCAGCGAGCCGCGCGTGATCGCCGTGCTGGACTGGGAGCTGTCCACCCTGGGGCATCCGCTGGCCGACTTCGCCTACCACTGCATGGCCTGGCACATCCCGCCCGGCACCTTCCGCGGCATCGGCGGACTGGACCTCGCGGCGCTGGGCATCCCCTCCGAGGACGAATACATCCGCCTCTACTGCGAACGCACGGGTCTGGCCACGCCACACGCACTCAAGGCCGACTGGAACTTCTACATGGCCTACAACATGTTCCGCATCGCCGCCATCCTGCAGGGCATCGCCAAACGGGTGGAGAACGGCACCGCCTCCAGCGCCCAGGCGCAGAAATCCGCCGCCGGCGCGCGCCCCATGGCCGCCATGGCCTGGCACTTCGCCCAGCAGGCCTGAAACCCAGGGCCTGTTCACACTGATTTCTCAAGATGCGTTGCGGATCAAAAAATTTATGCGGTAGGCGCGTGGACGCCGCCGGGGTGATCCCCGGCAAGTCAGCGCAACACCCCGCATGGCTTTTTTGGCCGCAACCCCTAGGGAACGTGGTGAAAACGGCGCCACTCGTTGTTGCACTCCTAGCCCAGGCGGCCAGCCTGGGCGTCGTCGCGCGCCTAGATTGGCGC
>JAYNNS010000133.1:0-7285 GCA_038112835.1 Curvibacter sp.
ATGGAAAAGCGCAGCACCTTGACGCCGCAGGCCACGGCCATGCGGTAATGGCCGTACTCGTGAATGGCGATCAGCAGCCCCAGGGCCACGATGAAGGCAACGACCGTCGTCAGCATGTCTGCTCCTCGTTCAGGCAGCCAGGGCCTGCACGGACTGCCCGGCCGCGGCACGCGCCTGTGCGTCCAGGGCCAGCAGGTCCTCGAGCGAGCCCGGCGCCGCCGGTGAGATCGCTTCCAGGGTGCGCAAGTTCACGGCATGGATCTGGTCGAAGCGGATGCGCCGCTCCAGGAAGGCGTTGAGCACCGCCGTGGTGCCGGCGGGACCCCGCAGCGCCTCCCAGGCCAGCTGCAGGCCCGCATAACGCTGGGCGTGGCCCGGGGCATCCAGGGGCTCGAAGGTCATGGCCGCGAGCTTGTGGAAATCCAGGGCCGCCGCGCCCGAGACCATGCGCTCGGGCCAGGACAGGCCGTAGGCGATGGGCACGCGCATGTCGGGAGTGCCCAGCTGCGCCAGCACCGAGTGGTCGCTGTACTGCACCATGGAGTGGATCACGCTCTGCGGATGGATCACCACCTCCAGCCGCTCGGGGGGCAGGCCGAAGAGGTAGCGCGCCTCGATGACCTCGAGCGCCTTGTTCATCATGGTGGCGGAGTCGACCGAGATCTTGCGGCCCATGACCCAGTTCGGGTGGGCACAGGCCTGCTCGGGCGTGACCTCGCGCAGGGTCTGCGGGTCGCGCGTGCGGAAGGGGCCGCCCGAGGCCGTGAGGATGATCTTGTCCACCCGCCGCTCCCAGGTCGCCGGGTCCTCGGGCAGGGACTGGAAGATGGCCGAATGCTCGCTGTCGATGGGCAACAAGGCGGCACCGCCGGCGCGCACGGTCTGCAGGAAGAAGTCGCCACCGACGACCAGCGCCTCCTTGTTGGCCAGCAGCAGGCGCTTGCCGGCGCAGGCCGCGGCCAGACAGGGGGCCAGTCCGGCGGCGCCCACGATGGCGGCCATCACGGTGTCCACCTCCTCATGGGCGGCGATCCGGGCGATCTCGGCCTCGCCCGCCAGCACCTCGGTCGTGGAGCCGGCGGCCCGCAGGGTCTCGGCCAGGCGCGCGGCATGCGCCGCGCTGGCCATCACCGCATAGCGCGGGCGAAACTGCAGGCACTGCTGCGCCAGCAGTTCCACCTGGGTCGCCGCCGTCAGGGCATAGGCCTCGAAGCGCCCGGGATGCCGGGCCAGAACGTCCAGGGTGTTGCTGCCGATCGAGCCCGTGGAGCCCAGCACGGCGACACGCTGCAATGCCGGCGACTTCATCACGACAGCAGGGAATGGAACATCATGGCCAGCGGCAGCGTGGGCAGCAGGGCATCCACGCGATCGAGCACACCCCCATGGCCGGGCAGCAGGCCGCTGCTGTCCTTCCTGCCTGCACTGCGCTTGACCAGGGACTCGACCAGATCCCCCACCACGCTCATGGCGGTCAGGAACAGGACCGCCAGCAACAGCAGCAGCCAGCCCGCCTGGGCCAGCAGATAACCATACAGGCTGGGCGGCGGCAGGACGGCGCTGCGCTCCAGCGCCAGCCACACGAAGGCCAGCAGGAAGACACCCGCCATGCCGCCCCAGACCCCTTCCCAGCTCTTGCCCGGGCTGATGGCCGGCGCCAGCCGGCTGCGACTGTAGCGGCCGCCCCAGGCCTTGCCGGCGAAATAGGCGGCGACATCGGCCATCCAGACCAGCAGCAGCACGGACAGCAGGAAGGTGATGCCGATCTCGCGCGCCTGCACCACGGCCAGCCAGGTCAGCCACAGGGCGGCCCAGCCGCCGAGCAGGCGCAGGGCCCGGGGCAGTTGCCCCCAGCGCGACACGCCGGCCTTCAGCAATGCGGTCCCGGCCAGCACCCAGGCGCCGCCGGCCAGGGTCCACAGCAGGGGCTGGGGGCGGCCCAGCAGGCCCAGGTCCCAGGCCATGACGCAGGCCACCAGGGCGCCGAAACCTCCCAGCACGCTGCCATAGGGCCCGAGCCCGTTGAGCCGGCCCCACTCCCAGGCGCCGGCGGCGATCATCACCAGGGTGAGGAGACGCCAGTACAGGGTGTCGTGGTGGAAGAGCGCCGGCAGCAGGAAGAGCAGCAGGACGAGGGCGGTGATGATGCGCTGCTTGAGCATGGGCGGGATTCCTCAGGCGACCGTCGGGTCCGCAGCCGGCGCCTCGAGCTGTTCGGAGGTCTGGCCGAAACGGCGCTCGCGCCGGGCGTACTCGGCGATCGCACGATCGAGCTCGGCCTCGTCGAAGTCGGGCCACAGCCTGTCGCTGAAATAGAGCTCGGCATAGGCGGCCTGCCAGAGCAGGAAATTGCTCAGGCGCAGCTCGCCGCCGGTACGGATGACGAGATCGGGATCCGGCACATGGGCCATGGCCATGGCCTGGTGCAGGGAGAGCTCGGTGATGGGCGCGCCCTGGGCCGCCAGCCTGGCGGCGGCCTGGGCGATGTCCCAGCGGCCGCCGTAGTTGAAGCAGACGTTGAGCACCAGGCGGCCGTTGCCCGCGGTGGCAGCCTCGGCCTGGTCCAGGCCGGTGCGCACCTTGTCCGAGAGGCCGGCACGCTCGCCGACGAAATGCACCTGCACCCGATCGGCCTGCAGCTGCGGCATCTCCTTGGCCAGGGCCGTCGCCAGCAGCTCCATCAGCCCGGAGACCTCCTCGGCGGGACGGTTCCAGTTCTCGGAGGAGAAGGCGAAGACCGTCAGCACGGCCACGCCACGCTCCAGACAGGCCCGGATGCAGCGGCGCAGGCTTTCCATGCCCTGGCGATGTCCCGCCAGGCGCGGCAGGAAGCGCCGGGTGGCCCAGCGGCCGTTGCCATCCATGACGATGGCGATGTGCTGCGGCATGCCGCCGGGCGATGTGACTGAACTCATATCGACGGTACGAGCGCCGCCGGGCCGCCCCAAGGCGCGAAGGCCCCCTCGGGGGGCAGCGCAGCACACGGAGTGGCAAGCGTGGGGGTCATGCTCAGACCGCCATCACTTCCTGTTCCTTGGCTGCGACGAGCTGGTCGATGGAGGCGACATGCTTGTCGGTCAGCTTCTGGATGTCGGCCTCGGAGCGCTTCTGATCGTCCTCGGAGGCGGCCTTGTCCTTGACCAGCTTCTTCACGGCCTCGTTGGCGTCACGGCGCAGGTTGCGCACGGCGATCTTGGCGTTCTCGCCTTCGGTCCGCACGAGCTTAGTCATCTCCTTGCGACGCTCCTCGCTCATGGGCGGCATGGGCACGCGGATCAGGTCACCCATGGAGGCCGGGTTCAGACCCAGGTCACTCTCGCGGATGGCCTTCTCGATCTTGGCTCCCATGCCCTTTTCCCAGGGCTGCACGCTGATGGTGCGCGCGTCGAGCAGGGACACGTTGGCCACCTGGCTGAGCGGCACCGTGGAGCCATAGTACTCGACCTGCACCGCGTCGAGCAGCGCCGGGTTGGCGCGGCCGGTGCGGATCTTGGACAGGTTGTTCTTGAGCGCCTCGATGGACTGGTCCATCTTGGCTTCGGCGTTTTTCTTGATGTCGGCGATCGTCATGTTGTGCTCCTGGGATGTGCGGTCCGCGCTCAGGCGTAGACCAGCGTACCCTCGTCCTCACCCAGCACGACACGCTTGAGCGCGCCGTGCTTGAAAATCGAAAAGACCTTGATCGGCAGCTTCTGATCACGGCACAGCGCGAAGGCCGTGGCGTCCATGATGCCCAGGTTCTTCTGGATGGCCTCGTCGAAGGAGATCTTGGCGTAGCGCGTGGCCGTCTTGTCCTTGTTCGGGTCGGCGCTGTAGACCCCGTCGACCTTGGTCGCCTTGAGCACCATCTCGGCACCGATCTCGGCACCGCGCAGGGCAGCGGCCGTGTCGGTCGTGAAGAAGGGATTGCCGGTGCCGGCCGCGAACACCACGACCTTGCCCTCCTCGAGGTATTGCAAGGCCTTCGGACGCACATAGGGCTCGACCACCTGCTCGATGGCGATGGCCGACATCACGCGCGCCGTCAGGCCCGCCTTGTTCATGGTGTCGGCCAGGGCCAGGGCGTTCATCACGGTGGCCAGCATGCCCATGTAGTCCGCCGTGGCACGGTCCATGCCGACCGAACCACCGGCCACGCCGCGGAAGATGTTGCCGCCGCCGATCACCACCGCCACTTCCACACCCAGGCGCGTGACCTCGGCCACTTCCTGCACCATGCGCTGGATGGTCGCGTGGTTGATGCCGAAGGCATCGTCCCCCATCAGCGCCTCCCCGGACAGCTTGAGCAGGATGCGCTTGTGGGCTGGCTTGGGGTCGGGCATGAAAAGCTCCTGGCGGATGGATCGTGGGGAATGGGAGTCAGCCGGAATTTACAGGATTTCCCCGGCGGTCCGGCGACCGGCCGGGGAATGACGGCGATCAGCCCGCCTGCTTGGCGGCGGCCACCTGGGCGGCCACTTCGGCCGCGAAGTCGTCGACCTTCTTCTCGATGCCCTCGCCCACCACGTACAGGGTGAAGGCCTTGACGGTGGTGCCGGCGGCCTTGAGCATCTGCTCGACGGTCTGCTTGTCGTTCTTCACGAAGGGCTGGTTGAACAGCGACACTTCCTTCAGGTACTTCTGCACCGAGCCTTCGATCATCTTGGCGGCGATGTCGGCCGGCTTGCCGGATTCGGCGGCCTTGGCGGTGGCCACCGAGCGCTCGCGCTCGATCAGCTCGGCCGGCACGTCGCTGCTGGTCAAGGCCACGGGCTTCATGGCGGCCACGTGCATGGCCACGTCCTTGGCGGCGGTCTCGTCGCCGTCGAACTCGACCACCACGCCGATGCGCGTGCCGTGCAGGTAGGCGGCCAGCTTGGCGCCGGACGAGAAACGCTTGAAGCGGCGGAAGCTCATGTTCTCACCGATCTTGCCGATCAGGCCCTTGCGCACGTCTTCCAGGGTGGGGCCGAAGCCGTCCTGGCTGTAGGCCAGCGCACCCAGGGCAGCCACGTCGGCCGGGTTGTGCTCGGCGATCAGCTTGGCGGCGGCCTGGGCCATGGCCAGGAAACTGTCGTTCTTGGTCACGAAGTCGGTCTCGCAGTTGACCTCGATCAGGGCGCCGGTGCTGCCGCTGATGGAACTGGCGACCACGCCCTCGGCGGTCACGCGCGAGGCGGCCTTGCCGGCCTTGGTGCCCAGCTTGACGCGCAGCACTTCCTCGGCCTTGGCCATGTCGCCACCGGCCTCGGTCAGCGCCTTCTTGCATTCCATCATGGGGGCATCGGTCTTGGCGCGCAGTTCGGCGACCATGCTTGCGGTGATTGCAGCCATCTTGATTCTCCGTATTCAGTTCAAATTCAAACTCGGGCTAAAAAAAAGGGGCACACAGCGCCCCTTTTTGCGGGTCGAAACCGACTCAGGCGGAAGCTTCGTTCACTTCCACGAACTCGTCACCGCTCTCGGACGCGACGGCCTTGACCACGTCGTCCACGGCATTGGCACGGCCTTCCAGGATGGCGTCGGCGATGCCGCGGGCGTACAGCGTGACGGCCTTGGACGAGTCGTCGTTGCCCGGGATCACGTAGTCGATGCCCTCGGGCGAGTGGTTGGAGTCCACCACGCCGACCAGCGGAATGCCCAGCTTCTTAGCTTCGGCCACGGCGATCTTGTGGTAGCCGACGTCGATCACGAAGATGGCGTCCGGCAGGGTGTTCATGTCCTGGATGCCGCCGATGTCCTTCTCGAGCTTCTCGAGCTCACGGGCGAACATCAGCTGCTCCTTCTTGCTCATGGCATCCAGGCCGGCTTCCTGCTGGGCCTTCATGTCCTTGAGGCGCTTGATCGAGGTCTTGACCGTCTTGAAGTTGGTCAGCATGCCGCCCAGCCAGCGCTGGTCGACATAGGGCACACCGGCGCGCTGGGCTTCAGCGGCGACGATCTCGCGCGCCGTGCGCTTGGTGCCCACGAAGAGGATGGTGCCGCGCTTGGCAGCGAGCTGCTTGGCGAACTTGGCCGCCTCCTGGAACATCGGCAGCGACTTTTCCAGGTTGATGATGTGGATCTTGTTGCGATGGCCGAAGATGAAGGGAGCCATCTTGGGGTTCCAGAAGCGGGTCTGGTGGCCGAAATGGACACCGGCTTCCAGCATTTGACGCATGGTCACGGACATGTGAGTACTCCGAAGGTTGGGTCTAAAATCCGGCCCGATTTGCAACCGCTTGCAACGCGATACCGCGTGACGGCTGCAACACCTGGATGGACCGGTTTGCGATTTGCTTTGCGGCCTGCCGGCGCAGGATGCGCAGGCCCTTCCAGCAAAGCCCGACGAGTATAGCACAACAGTCCCTCTGCCGATGACGCCTGCCGACGACCTCCACGCCACCCGCCAGCGCCTGCGGACGGGTCAGACCCGTCCCGAGGTCGAGATCGACCAGGCCATCGCCGCTGCCGGCGCGCCGGCCTGCCGCCACGCCTTCCTGCAGACCGATTTCGACGGCGCCCGCGCCCAGGCTGCGGCAGCCGACCCCGCCCGCCAGCCCCTGGCCGGGCTGGCGGTTTCGGTCAAGGACCTGTTCGACGTCGCCGGCCAGGTCAGCCGCGCCGGCTCCACCGTGCTGGCCGATGCCGCCCCGGCCAGCCGCGACAGCCTTGCCGTGGCCCGCCTGCGCGCAGCCGGCGCCGCGCTGATCGGTCGCACCGGCATGACCGAATTCGCCTACTCGGGCGTCGGCATCAACCCGCATCACGGCACCCCGGCCAATGCCACGGCCACCGATGTGCCGCGCGTGCCCGGCGGCTCCTCCAGTGGCGCCGCGGTCTCGGTCGCCAGCGGCGCCGCCTTCGTCGGCCTGGGCTCGGACACCGGCGGCTCCATCCGCATCCCGGCCGCCCTGCAGGGGATCGTGGGCTTCAAGAGCACCCAGCGCCTGGTGCCGCTGGACGGCACGGTGCCCCTGTCCGCCACGCTGGACACCGCCTGCGCCATGACACGCTCGGTGCGCGACGCCCTCCTCGTCCACGAGATCCTGGCGGCGCGCCGCGTGGTGCGCAGCCAGGCACCGCTGTCGCACTACCACCTGGCGGTCATCCCTGAGCTCATGTTCGACGGCATCGACACCACCGTCGCCCGCGCCTTCGAGCGCACGCTGCAGACCCTGCGCGCCGCTGGCGCGCGCATCAGCGAGCTCCGGCTGCCGGCCCTGAACGAAGTGACGGCCCTGCAGGCCCACGGCGGCTTCTCCGCCGCCGAAAGCTACGCCTGGCACCGCCGCCTGCTGGCCGACCACGCCGCGCAGTACGACCC
>JAYNNS010000133.1:7295-7766 GCA_038112835.1 Curvibacter sp.
ATCAGCGCGGCCGACTACCTCGACCTGATCCAGGCGCGGCGCGACTGGATCGCCCGCGTCGGGCAGGCCCTGGACGGCTTCGACGCCGTGCTCTCTCCCACCGTGCCCGTGGTGGCCCCGCCGCTGGCCGAGGTCCTGCCCGGGCCGGAACGCGACGAGGCCTTCTTCCGCCTCAACGGCCTGCTGCTGCGCAACCCGGGGGTGGTCAACCTGCTCGACGGCTGCGCCCTGAGCCTGCCCTGCCACGCCCCGGACGAACTGCCGGTCGGCCTCATGGTCTGGCACGGCGCCCTGCACGATGATGCGGTTCTCAACATCGCACAGCAGATCGAACACCTGCTGCGCCCACAACAACCATAATCCTCCACCCCGCCCCCGCATCCGGAAGGCGGACCTCCCCTCTCATTCATGAAAATTGCAGTCATCGGCGCCGGCATCATCGGCGTCACCACCGCCTGGGAACTCGCCCGC
>JAYNNS010000134.1:0-7705 GCA_038112835.1 Curvibacter sp.
GTGCAGCAGCACGTCGGCGGGCCAGCGCCCGAGGAAGAGCGGGCGCACCAGCTCCACGGCCTGGGTCAGCGGCAGCCAGGCCGAGACGTGCTGCAGCAGGACCGGCAGGTTTTCGCGCGGGAAGAACACGCCGCTCAGGAACATCATGGGCGTTAGGAAGAGCGTGAAGTAGTAGGTGAAGAAGTCGTAGCCCTTGGCCAGGGCGTTGAAGATCAGCGCCAGACAGCTGAAGGTGATACCCGCGAGCAGCAGGATGGGCAGCACCAGCACGAGCAGGGAGCTGCGGCTGATGTCCAGCGCCAGCATCACGCCCAGGATGGCCGTGACCGCGAACAGGGACTTGAAGGCGGCCCAGAGCATCTCGGCCAGCAGCACGTCGCGCAGGTCCACGGGCGCGTTCATGATGCTGTCCCAGGTCTTCTGCACGTGCATGCGCGAGAAGGCCGAGTACAGGGCCTCGAAGGTGGCGGCGTTCATCGCGCTCATGCAGATCGAGCCGCTGGCCAGGAAGAGGATGTAGCGCACCTCCTGCCCGGCCAGGGGCACGCTGCCCACGAGCGCACCCAGGCCGTAGCCGAAGGCCACCAGCCACATCAGCGGCTCGGCGATATTGCCCACCAGGCTGGGGATGGCGAGCTTGCGCCAGACCAGCAGATTGCGCAGGAAGACGGGCCACCATCGCATCAAGTTATTCATCATGCATCCTCCCGGATCTGGCGACCTGTGAGCTTGAGGAACAGGTCCTCCAGATTGGCCGGGCGGTGCAGGCTGCGCAGCGTGTGCTCGTGCGCCAGTGCCTGCATCAGCGGCGCGGCGTCCTGGGTGTAGAAGAACACGGTCTCGCCGCTGACCTCGACCCGGCTGGCCAGCGGGCGCAGCGGGCCGGTGCTCAGGGCCTGTGCCTGACCGTTGAGATTGGCGCCATAGACCTCGACCACATCGGGCTCGAGGTGCCGGGCGATCAGCTCGCGCGGCGTGCCTTCGGCGATCTTGCGGCCGTGGTCGATGACCAGCAGGCGGTCGCACAGGCGCTCGGCCTCGTCCATGAAGTGCGTGGTGAGCAGGATGGACTTGCCCTGCTGCAGCAGCTGCTGCAGGCGCTCCCACATCAGGTGGCGCGCCTGCGGATCCAGGCCCGTGGTGGGCTCGTCGAGCAGCAGCAGGCGCGGGTCGTTGACCAGCGCACGCGCCAGGCTCAGGCGCCGGCGCATGCCGCCCGAGAGCTCGCCCGGCCTGGCCGTGGCCTTGTGCGAGAGCGCGGCGAAGTCCAGCAGCGCAGGGATGCGGGCACGGATGTCCGCCATCTTCAGGCCGAAATAGCGACCGAAGACCAGCAGGTTCTCGGCGCAGGTGAAATCGGGGTCGAGCGAGTCGAACTGGGTGACCACGCCCAGCTGCGCCTTGATGGCGTGCGCGTCCTCGGGCATGCGCAGGCCGAAGGCCTGGACATGCCCGCCGTCGGGGGCGGTCAGCCCCAGGCACATGCGCAGGGTGGTGGTCTTGCCGGCGCCGTTGGGGCCGATCACACCCAGGCATTCACCGGGGCGGATCTCGAAGCTCAGGTCCTGGACGACGGTGGACTCGCCGTAGCGCTTGACCAGGTGGTGGCAGCTCAGAAAGGCAGCGGGCATGGTGACGATTCTGGCACGGCCGCATGACCGTTGCCGGCCGAGGTCATACCCTGCCCTCGGCGTCCAAACTTGTGAAGAAATCGTAGCGAGCGGCCCGAGCGCAAGGCGGACGGAGCACAGGAACCGGAACGTACCTCAGGTACGTGAGGATTCCGACAACGAAGTTGCGGCATAGGCTAACTTTCGCTTGGCGAAAGTTAAGCGCGGCGGCCGGAGCCAACACCGCCCAACGCAGCGATCGGGTCGCGCAGTAGGTTTATTCACAAGTTTCAGTCCATCCAGCGCACCGAGCCGCGATAGGCATGCCAGGTGGCGTGCCCCAGCAAGGGACCGATGAGCAGCAGGCCCAGGCCCCAGGGGATGAAGGCCAGCACCACCAGCCCGGTGATGAGCGCGCCCCAGAACAGCATGACCGGCAGGTTGCTGAAGAAGACCTGCAGGCTGGTGAGCGAGGCCGAGATGGCGTCGGTGTCGCGGTCCAGGATCATGGGGATGGAGACCACGGAGGTGGCGAAGACCAGGCCCGCGAAGAAGCCGCCCACGGCCGCGTAGACGGCCACGAACTCCCAGTTCTCCGGGTTGAAGACGGCCTGCAGCACGCCCGCCGTGGACGGCATGCCGGTGTTGAAAAAGACCGCGAAGACCACCAGCGACGCCCGGCCCCAGAGCAGCTCCAGCACCACGAGCACGAGCACCAGCAGGCCCATGCTGCCGATGCGCCGGTCCCAGCAGGTCAGCGAGCTGGCGAGGTCGGGTGCCAGCCCCAGCTCGCGCCGGCGGCTCACCTCGTACAGGCCCATGGCCAGGAAAGGACCGACCAGTAGGCAACCCGAGACCAGGGACATGGTGTATTCGGGCAGGTGGCGGAACACCGCGCCCAGCGTGAGCGCCATGCCCCAGAAGCAGAGGCCGTAGAAGAGCCCGATGCCCATGGCGCTGCCCATGTCGCGCCAGCCGCGCACGAGCCAGCGCAGGGGATCGGCGAAGGACAGCGGCACGATCTCGCGCCGCGGGCCCACGGGCGGCGGCGGGACGTAGGGATCGGGGTTGACCGGCAGGCCGCGGCGGTCTTCGGGAAGGTCCGTCTCACTCATCCCGCAAGACTAGTGCGCGTGATCGGCCCTGTCGACTCAGGAAAACCCCGGCCGGTCTTGATGCGCATCAAGCCAGCCGGGCCAGGGCCTGGGCCAGGTCGGCCTGCAGGTCCTCCACCGCTTCCAGCCCGACCGAGAAACGCACCAGGGTGCCGCGCGCGAGATGGGCGGGCCAGGCCTGGCGCGCCTGGGCCAGGTGGTAGGGCACGACCAGGCTGATGGGGCCGCCCCAGCTGTAGCCCAGGCGGAACAGGCGCAGTGCGTCGCAGAAGGCATCGACCTGCTCGCCGCGGTAGCGCTCGGGCAGGATCACGCTGAAGAGGCCCGCGGCCCGGCCTTCGGCCTCGCCGCAGAGCGCCCGCCAGTGGTCGTGACCGGGGGAGGACGGCAGCGCCGGATGCAGCACCTGCGCGAACTCGGGACGCGTGGCGCACCAGCGCGCGAGCACGCGTGTGGCGCGGTCGTGCGCCGCATAACGCAAGGCGAGGCTGGGCAGCGCGCGCAGCACGGCCTCCACATCGTTCATGCCCACGCCCAGACCCAGGCGCATGTGGGTGAGCTTGAGGCGGATGTGCAGCGCGGGGTCGCGCGTGACGATGGATCCCATGAGCACGTCGCCGCCGCCGCTGGGGTATTTGGTCAGCGCGTGGATGGTGAGGTCCACGCCCTGCCCTCCTTCTCCCGGATGGGCGAGGTCGAAGGCGTTGAAAGCCAGGCCCGCGCCCCAGGTGTTGTCGAGCGCGCAGCGCACACCCGCCCCACCGTGGGCCGCGCGGCAGATGCGCACGAGCTCGGGCAGGTCCGGGAACTCCAGCGTGACCGAGCCCGCGGCCTCGAGCCAGACCAGCCGGGTGCGCGGGCCGATGCGGCGTGCGAGGTCCTGCGGGTCCAGGGGGTCGTAGATCTGGTGCGTGATGCCCCAGCCGCGCAACTCACCCTCGGCCAGCGCCTTGCTGGGGCCGTAGGCGTTGTCGGGGATCAGCACCTCATCGCCGCTTTGCAGCAGCGACAGCGCCACGGTGGCGATGGCCGCCAGACCGCTGGGCACGAGCAGGCACTGCGCACCGCCCTCGAGCGTGGCGATGCGTTCCTCGAGCAGGTAGCTCGTGGGCGTGCCGTGCAGGCCGTAGGTGTAGGCCGTCTTGTCCTTCCACTCGCGGCTGCGCATGGCGGCCACGCTGGGGAAGAACACGGTGGAAGCCTTGTGCACCGCAGGCTGCGGCGCCTCGAACCCCTCGGGGGGAACGTAAGGGTGGTGGATCAGGCCGGTGGTCTTGTCGCGCATGGTCCGCAGAGCATAGCGCGACGCTGGACCGAGGTGAATGATGCGCGGACACCCGTCGGGCCGGCTTCGCCGGGCCACTGGGTACGCCCCCTGCAAGGGTCTGAGGTCTGCGGCTCCCAGCCTGCCTGCGCAGGCTAGGACAGACCGAAGAGCCTGCGCCTCAGACGCTGGCACGTCTGGCGGAACGCGCGTAGAACGCGCAGCCTGGGGGTGAACTAAATCACACCTTCCACTTTTCAAGCACGTCCGCAATGGTCATGCGGTCGTAGACCTCGAAAGGTTGGTGGATCCAGGGGTTGGTCGGCAGGTATTCGACCGAATAGTCAGGCTGGAAGGCCGAAACGCCCGTGGTCCAGATCACGGCGGTGCGCAGCTCGGTGATGGGCGCATAGCGCTCGCGCAGCATCTGGACCACGGCCTGCAGGGTGTGGCCCGAGTCGGCCAGGTCGTCGACCAGCAGCACGCGACCGGCGATCTCGCCCTGGGGCGTGGTGATGTACTTGGCGATGTCCAGGTGCCCCTGCGTGGTGCCGGCATTGGCCCGGTAGGAGCTGGTGGACATGATGGCCAGCGGCTTGTCGAAGATGCGCGAAAGGATGTCGCCCGGGCGCATGCCGCCGCGCGCCAGGCACAGGATGGTGTCGAAGGCCCAGCCCGACTGGTGGATCTTGATGGCCAGCTTCTCGACCAGGTTGTGGTACTCGCCGTAGCTCACGTACAGGTGCTTGCCGTCTTCGGTCAACATCCGGGCGCTCCTCTTTTAATAGCGTTTCTGGCCTGATTTATGCCACGTAAGGATGGCGCATCATGATCGTATGGTCGCGATCCGGGCTGGTCGAGATGATGTGGATGGGCACCCCGGTGACCTGCTCGATGCGCTGCAGGTACAGGCGCGCGTTGACCGGCAGCTTGTCGTACTCGGTCACGCCCACGGTGGTCTCGCTCCAGCCGGGCAGGGTCTCGTAGATGGGCTTGCAGCGCGAGATCTCGTCGGCCCCCATGGGCAAGATGTCGATGGTCTCGCCGTCGAGCTCGTAGCCCGTGCACAGCTGCAGCTCCTTGAGGCCGTCGAGCACGTCGAGCTTGGTCAGGCACAGGCCGGTCAGGCCGTTGACCTGGGCGCTGCGCTTGAGCAGCGCGGCGTCGAACCAGCCGCAACGGCGCGAGCGGCCCGTGGTCACGCCCTTCTCGGCGCCCACGGTGCTCATGTGGTAGCCCGGCGTGCCCGGGGTTTCCCAGTCGAGCTCGGTCGGGAAGGGGCCGCCGCCCACGCGGGTGCAGTAGGCCTTGGTGATGCCCAGGATGTAGTGCAGCATCCCCGGGCCCACGCCGGAGCCGGCGGCGGCGTTGCCGGCCACGCAGTTGCTCGAGGTCACGTAGGGGTAGGTGCCGTGGTCGACGTCGAGCAGCGTGCCCTGCGCGCCCTCGAACAACAGGTTCTGGCCGTGTTCGTGGGCCTCGTTGAGCTCGCGCGAGACGTCGGCCATCATGGGCTTGAGCATCTCGGCGTGGCGCATGGCTTCGGTGTAGACGGCCTCGAACTGGACCTCGCCGTTCTGGATATAGGGCTTGAGCGCGTCGGGGAAGACGAAGTTCTTGCACTGCAGAAAGGTGGACAGCACGTGGTTGTGCAGGGTCAGCAGGTCCTTCAGCTTGGCGGCGAAGCGCTCCGGGTACTTGAGGTCCTGCACGCGCAGCGCGCGGCGGGCGATCTTGTCCTCGTAGGCCGGGCCGATGCCGCGGCCGGTGGTGCCGATCTTCTCGGTGCCGCCCTGCTCGCGCGCCGCCTCGCGCGCCACGTCCAGCGCCGCGTGGAAGGGCAGGATCAGCGGGCAGGCCTCGCTGATGCGCAGGCGGGAGCGCACCTCGACGCCGGCCTTCTCCAGGCCTTCGATCTCCTCGAACAGCTTGGCCGCCGAGAGCACCACGCCGTTGCCGATGTAGCACTTGACGCCCGGGCGCATGATGCCGCTGGGGATGAGGTGCAGCGCGGTCTTGACGCCGTTGATCACGAGGGTGTGGCCGGCGTTGTGGCCGCCCTGGAAGCGCACCACGCCCTGGGCGCTCTCGGTGAGCCAGTCCACCAGCTTGCCCTTGCCTTCGTCACCCCACTGGGTGCCCACGACGACGACGTTACGTCCTTTGGTTGTGTTCATTTCGTATGGTCTCGGATGGATGGCGCCGCCGCGGCGGCGCTCAGATGGCACGGACGGCCCACTGGCCGCCGACTTCGATCAATTCACGGTCGCAGTGGAACTCGTCGTTCTCGCTCTCGTGGCCGGGCAGGACGCAGACCACGGTCTCGCCCTGTTCGCGCAGGCGCGCGATGGCCGCGCGCAGGCTGGCGGCTTCGCTCCAGGGCGCGCGGATGGCCGCACGCAGGGGCCTCGCCGCGACGGCCCCCACCAGGGTCTTGAGGTCCAGGCTGAAGCCCACGGCCGGGCGCTTGCGCCCGAAGACGGCCCCCACCTCGTCGTAGCGGCCGCCACGCAGCACGGCGTCGCTCGCGCCTTCGGTATAGACAGCGAAGCGCACGCCGCTGTAGTAGGCGTAGCCGCGCAGGTCGGCCAGGTCGAAGCCCAGCGTCGTGCCCTGCAGGTGGCCGGCCAGCCAGCGCAGGCCGGCCAGCGCCTCGCGCACGGCGGGCAGCGCGGGCAGCACCTGCTCGGCCTCGGCCAGCACGGCCACGTCACCATAGAGACACGGCAGCGCGAGCAGGCCCTGGCGCGAGGCCGCAGGCATGTCGCGCGTGAGCCGCGTGAGCTCGGGCACGTCCTTGGCAGCCAGCGCTGTCTGGATGGCTTCCTGGGCCTGGGCATCGGCGCCCGCCGCCTCGAGCAGGGCGCTGACGATGCGCACGTCGGCCAGGTCCAGCGTGTAGCGGGCCAGCTTGGCCGCCTTCAGGCAGTCCAGCGCCAGCTCCAGCGCTTCCAGATCGGCCTCGGGGCCGGCATGGCCGTAGATCTCGGCGCCGAACTGCAGCGGCTCGCGCGTGGCGTGCGGGCCGGCCGGGCGCGTGTGCACCACCGGGCCGCAGTAGCACAGGCGGGCCACGCCGCGGCGGTTGAGCAGGTGGGCATCGATGCGCGCGACCTGGGGCGTGGTGTCGGCACGCAGGCCCATGGAGCGGCCCGACAGCTGGTCCACGAGCTTGAAGGTCTGGAGGTTGAGCGCCTGGCCGGTACCGCTGAGCAGCGAGGCCAGGTACTCGAGCAGCGGCGGCATGACCAGCTCGTAGCCGTAGCCACGGGCCGTGTCGAGCAGGTCGCGGCGCAGTTCCTCGATGTGACGCGCCTCGGAGGGCAGGACATCGGCGATGT
Source organism: Curvibacter sp. (assembly GCA_038112835.1). Classification (GTDB taxonomy): domain Bacteria; phylum Pseudomonadota; class Gammaproteobacteria; order Burkholderiales; family Burkholderiaceae_C; genus Hylemonella. The sequence continues at coordinate 7,331 of JAYNNS010000134.1, forward strand.
GATCCGGCAGGAGCCAGGCGGACATGGGAAAAGGGGGAGCTGTTAAAAACGTGATTTTACCGGGTCGTGGCCCCCTGCCCGGCCGCGCCGGCTCAGGCCGAGGTTTGCCACCAGAGCCAGACCAGGCCGGCGGCGATGCTCAGCAGGCCGAAGAAACGGATCTGGCCATCGGAGAGCTGCAGGATCTGGCTGAACATGCGGCGCCAGCCCCCGGGCGAGAGGAAGGGGAATAGGCCCTCGATCACGAGGACCAGGGCCAGGGCCAGCCAGAAGGCGTCGCTGCTCACACCCTCTTATTTCCGTGGCGGGGCACTGCCGCGGAAGACCTTGAAGAAGTCCGAGCCGCTGGGATCGAGCACCATCACGTCGCTCTTG
>JAYNNS010000135.1:0-6204 GCA_038112835.1 Curvibacter sp.
TCCTGAACCTGCCGCTGATCGGCATCTGGATCAAGCTGCTGACCGTGCCCTATCGCTGGCTGTTCCCTGCCATCGTGCTGTTCTGCGCCATCGGCGTGTACTCCACGAACAACAACACCTGGGACATCTGGATGGTGGCCATCTTCGGTGTCATCGGCTACGGCTTCATCAAGCTGGGCGTGGAGCCGGCGCCCCTGCTGCTGGGCTTCATCCTGGGTCCGATGATGGAAGAGAATCTGCGCCGTGCCCTGCTGCTGTCGCGCGGCGACTGGAGCGTGCTGGTCACGCGCCCGTTGTCGGCCACGCTGCTGGCCATGGCGGCGCTGTTGCTGATCATCGTCGCGCTGCCGGCGGTGAAATCCAAGCGCCAGGAAGCCTTCGTCGAGGAGTGATCCTGCGGCTTCGCTAAACTGGAACGGCACCTGCGGGTGCCGTTCTCACTTTCCGTCCCGGAGGCGTCCCTTCATGAAATCCAAGCTCCTGTCCCTGCTGCTGGCTTGCGGCCTGGCCCTGGCCCTGCCCCTGTCGGCCCAGACCTATCCGTCCAAGCCGATCCGTCTCCTCGTGCCTTTCCCCGCCGGGGGGGCCACCGACATCCTCGCGCGTGCGCTCTCGCAGGAGCTGGGCCGCAAGCTGGGCCAGTCTGTCGTGGTGGAGAACAAGCCGGGCGCCGGCGGCACCATCGGCGCGCAGGCCGGGGCCCAGGCGGCGCCGGACGGCTACACCCTGCTGCTCACGACCTCGAGCACGCACAGCATCGGCCCGGCCATCAACCCCAAGATCCCCTACAACGCCGAGACCGACTTCACGCCCGTGGCCTATGTGGCCAGCTCGCCCCAGGTCATCCTGGTGCCGCTGAGCTCGCCGGCCAAGAACCTGACGGAATTCATCGACTACGCACGGCAGAACCCCGGGCGGCTGAACTACGCGTCCAGCGGCAACGGCACCATCTCCAACCTCTCGACCGAGATCTTCAAGGCCCAGTCCGGCACCTTCCTGGTCCACATCCCCTACCGCGGCACCGGCCTGTCGATCGCCGACCTCGTGAGCGGCAAGGTGGACGTGCTGTTCGACTCCGTGGTCTCCGGCATGCCCCATGTGCGCGACGGCAAGCTGCGCGCACTGGCTGTGACCAGTCCCAAGCGCAGCGCGCTGGTGCCCGAGCTGCCGGCCGTGGCCGAGCTGCTGCCGGGCTTCGAATCCGTCACCTGGTTCGGCGTCTACGGCCCGCGCGGCCTGCCGCCGGAGATCGTCAGCCGTGTCAACCAGGCGGTGAATGCCGCCCTGGCCGAGCCCGACCTCAAGGAGCGCTTCGCGCGCCTGGGGGCCGAGACCGCCGGTGGCACACCGCAGCAGTTCGCCGCCGTGGTGCGGGCCGAATCGGCCAAGTGGAAGCAGGTCATCACCGAACGGAAGATCACCGCGGACTGACGGCTTTACAAGCCCCATCGTGCCTGAGGAATGGATCTGAACAAGGCTCGCCACCGTCTGCAGGAGGCAAACGCAATGACGCTGTTACGCCAGGGTTGTGTGCTGGGCTGGCTTGTCGTCCTGCTGGCCGTGGGGCCTGCGCATGCGCGGGACGCGGCGGGTCAGCCGCGTGCCGTCTCGCCGCAGGTGCCGCCGCCGCGCGCTGCCGATATCGTCGAAACCTTGAGGGCGACGCCTGTCGCCCGGGAGGAGCTGGAGAGATAAAACTGCGCCTGATGACGCAGGAGCCGCCCGAGGCCAGCGCATTCAACAACAGGCGCCGGGACTTCCTGGTCGCACGTGCGGATGCGGCCGAGGAGCTGGGGCACCTGTCGCGTCGTCTGGCGGATCTGCGCGAACTGACCGAACTGACCCGCGGCGCCAGGGATGATTTCTACCATCTGTACCAGTACGGTGTGGCGGAGGTCCTGTCGGGTGACCTGCTCCCCGGGATGCAGGCCCTGCAGCGTGTGATTGAACTCATGAGTGGTCCTCAGCCCACGGGGTGGGGGCTCGTGACGGCCTCGCATGGTCTGCTGGCCTATATCCATGCGGAACTGGGGCAGCTGGACAAGGCGGACGCCCACCTCAGAGCCGGGTATGACTATCTGGGGCGGGTGAAGGCCAATCCCGCCGGAGCCTGGGCCCGCGTGCCCGGTTGGGAGATGCTGGTTCTAATGGGAGAGGGGCGAATCCTGCAGGCCCGCGGCAAGTGGGCCGAGGCCGAAGCCGTGATGCGTCGACGGCTGTCGCTGGTGGGCGGTGCCGGAGGTCGGCTGGACGCCGACCGGGTGATCCGCATGGCCTACAACAAGATCCACCTTTCCAACATCCTGTTCGGCGTCAACCTGGGCTATGCGCAACTGGCGCGTGAATTGACCCGCCAGGGGCGCTGGGACGAAGCCGAGCTGACCTTGCGTGACCTGCTGGCGGTCAACCTCAAGGGTTCGGGGCGCTACGCCCTGCGCACGGCGCAGACACTGGTCCAGCTGGCCGAGTTGCTGGCCTCGCGCGGCCGGCTGGCCGATGCCGAGCGGATTCTGGCCGAGGCCGAGGAGATTAGCCGCTTCACGGGGGTTGCGGGCAGTGCCAACCACTTCACGTACGAGTTGTACCGCGCCCGCATGAACCTGGCGGTCCTGCAGCAGGACTGGCCGGGAGCGGTGGCCGCGCAAGCAAAGTTGATCGATCTTTTTCAGCTGGGGGGCTTTCAGGAGGTCCGCTTCATCTCGGCGGGGGGGGGGGTGGCATGGGTGCGCACAGGTCGTGCGGCCGAGCTGCTGCCCCAGCTGCAGCGGACCGTGCAGGAGCGCACCCAGCTCATGGGCGAGGCGCAGGCCGAGGTGGCGCAGCTGCGCGGGGTGCTGGCCATGACCCTGGCGGCCTTGGGCCGCCGTGCCGATGCCCGGGCTGAATACGCGGCCGCCAGCGAAGGCCTGCTGGATCCTGCCCTGCACGACGGCGAAGTGCAGGCGCGCAGCCTGCAGGGCCTGGTGCGGCGCCTGATTCTCGAGGCTTATCTGGACTTCCTGGCCGAGGAGCCGGCCGACTCGGGGGCGGCGGCGGCCGCCTTCCGCGTGGCCGATGCCCTGCACCTGGGCAAGACCCAGCAGGCGCTGACGCAAAGCGCGGCCCGGGCCGCCGCGAGCCAGGCGGGTCTGGGTGACCTGATCCGCCAGGAGCAGGACGGTCGCACGGAGCAGCAGATGCTCTACGACCAGCTGCTGCGCCTGGCGGCCCTGCCTGCCGATCAGCAGCTGCCCCAGGTCATGGCCGGCATGCGGGCACGCATCGCGGCCATCGACCGGGAGCGCCGGGAGGCCCAGGCCACGCTGGAACGCCGCTTCCCGGCCTACGCCAATCTGGTCCGTCCCAGGTCGCCCACGCTGGAGGAGACGCGGGCCGTCCTCAAGTCCGACGAGGCCTTGATTAACATCCTGGTGACCGATGCCGCCACCTATGTCTGGGCCCTGCGCCGCGAGGGGGCGCTCGCCTTTGTCCGGGTCCCGCTGACGGGAGAGACGATCCAGCGCAGCGTGCAGCGCTTGCGCAAGGCCCTCGACCCGGGGGCGGTCGACATGGCCCGCAGCCTTCCGGCGTTTGACCTGGAGGAGGCACATCGCCTCTACCTGGCCCTGTTGCAGCCGGTGCTGCCGGTCTGGCGCGGTGCGAGCAGCCTGCTGGTCGTGAGCAACGGTGCGCTGGGGCAGCTGCCCCTGGCCCTGCTGCCCACGGCGGGAGTCAGGCTGGAAACTGGCGGCGAGCCGCGCTATGCGAACTACCGGCAGGTGCCGTGGCTGTTGCGGGAGGCTGCGTTCACGCAGCTGCCTTCTGCCAACGCCCTGGTGACCTTGCGGCGCCTGCCCCCGGGCCATTCCCAGCGCCAGCCTTTCATCGGTTTCGGGGACCCCGATTTCGGGGGCGCGGCGCGGCAGCCGGGGCAGCCGGGTCTGCGCAATCTCGTGATCGCACGCTTCAACGAGGCGCAGCCAGCGGCGTCGGCGGGGGCCGCGGTACCGCAGGCCCCGGTGAACTGGGTGCCTTACAGCGACATCCCGCCCCTGCCCGATACACGCGAGGAGGTGCTGCTGCTGGCGCAGACCTTGCGCGCCGATCCGCAGCGCGATGTGTTTCTGGGCTCCGATGCCAGCAAGGAGCGTGTGCTCAGGATGGACCTGACGCGTCGCCGTGTGCTGGCCTTTGCAACCCATGGCCTGTTGCCCGGCGAGTTTCCCGGCGTGGATCAGCCGGCGCTGGCGCTGGCCAATCCGGGCCAGGGCCAGCACGGTCTGCTGACGCTGGAGGAGATCCTGGGCCTCAAGCTGGATGCGGATTGGGTGGTGCTGTCGGCCTGCAACACCGCGGCGGGTGACGGTTCCGGCGCTGAGGCCGTTTCAGGCCTGGGGCGCGGCTTCTTCTATGCCGGCACCCGGGCCCTGCTGGCCACCCACTGGCCGGTGGAGTCGGTGTCGGCCCGCCTGCTGGTCACGGGCACGTTTGCCAACCAGGCAGCCGACCCTGGTCTGTCGCGGGCGCAGGCCCTGCGCAAATCGATGCTGGCATTGATGGAGCAGAAATCCGATGCCGGTTTCAGCTATGCCCACCCCCTGTTCTGGGCGCCCTACGCCCTGATCGGGGATGGCGGGATTTGATCGTTCACTTCAACCGAGATCCATGAATTTCAACTATAGCAACCCCTATCCCAGCACGCGCCTGCCCGTCTTCGCACGCAACGTCGTCTCCACCTCGCACCCGCTGGCCGCGCAGGCCGGTCTGCGCATGCTGCAAAAAGGCGGCAACGCGGTGGATGCGGCCATCGCGGCGGCGGCCACCATCACCCTGACCGAGCCCGTGAGCAACGGCCTGGGCAGCGATGCCTTCGCCATCCTCTGGGACGGCAAGGAACTGCATGGCCTCAATGCCTCGGGCTGCGCGCCGCAGGGCTGGACGCCCGAGTACTTCCACCGCAAGTACGGCCAGGATGCCAAGACCCCCCCGAAGCGCGGTATCGACGCGGTCACCGTGCCCGGCGCCATCTCGGCCTGGGTGGCCCTGAGCGACCGCTTCGGCAAGCTGCCCTTCGCCGACCTGCTGGAGCCGGCCATCGAGATCGCCGAACGCGGTTATCTGATCCCCGTGGTGGTGCAGCAGAAATGGGCCGCGGCCACGCCCGAATTGCAGGGCCAGCCCGGTTTCGCGCAGAGCTTCCTGCCCTGGGGCCGTGCGCCGCAGGTGGGCGAGCTGTTCCAGTTCAAGGCCGCGGCGCGCGCGCTGCGCCTGATCGCCGAGACCAAGGGCGAGGCCTACTACCGTGGTGAGATCGCCCAGGCGCTGGAGAAGTTCGCCGCCGAGGCCGGCGGCGTGCTCAAGGCCAGCGACCTGGCGGCCTACCGGCCCGAGTGGGTGCAGCCCCTGGCCAAGAACTACCGCGGCTACACCCTGCACGAGATCCCGCCGAACGGCCAGGGCATCGCGGCGCAGATCGCGCTGGGCATCCTCGACCAGTTCGACCTCGGTGCCCTGCCCGTGGACGGCGTTGATTCCCAGCACCTGCAGATCGAGGCCATGAAGCTGGCTTTCGCCGACGTCTACCGCTACATCGCCGAGCCCTCGGCCATGGAGGTCACCCCCGCGCAGATGCTCGACGACGCCTACCTGGCTTCCCGTGCCAAGCTCATCGACATGAAGAAGGCCCAGGACTTCAAGGCCGGCAACCCGGTCAAGGGCGGCACCATCTACCTGACGGCGGCCGACGAGAACGGCATGATGATCAGCTTCATCCAGAGCAACTTCATGGGCTTCGGCTCGGGCTGCGTCGAGCCCACCTTCGGCATCAGCCTGCAGAACCGCGGCCACGGCTTCAACGTGGACCCGCAGGGCCACAACCGGGCCAACCTCGTGGCGCCGGGCAAGCGCCCCATCCACACCATCATCCCGGCCTTCCTGACGAAAGACGGCCAGCCCGTGATGAGCTTCGGCGTGATGGGCGGCAATATGCAGCCGCAGGGTCACCTGCAGACGGTGGTGCGCATGCTGGACTACGGGCAGAACCCGCAGGCCGCCTGCGACGCACCGCGCTGGCGCTACAACACGGGGCTGGAGATCAACGTCGAGGCCACGCTGGACAAGGCCACGGTGCAGGGCCTGCAGGCGCGTGGCCACCGCGTGGAGGTGATCAACGACTCCTACCAGGACTTCGGCGCCGGCCAGTTCATCTGGCGCGCTGGCGATCCC
>JAYNNS010000135.1:6304-7637 GCA_038112835.1 Curvibacter sp.
GCCATCCTCGGTGCCATCGCCTTCAGCGGCAAGGCCATCATCGTCAAGCTGGCCTACCGCCACGGCGTGGACGCGGTCACGCTCATCATGTACCGCATGTTGTTCGCGCTGCCGCTGTTCGCGGCCATGGCCTGGTGGGCCAGCCGGGGCAAGGCACCGCTCGCGCGCCGTGACTGGCTGGGTGTGCTGGGCCTGGGTTTTTCCGGCTACTACCTGGCGAGTTTCCTGGACTTCGCGGGCCTGGCCTATGTCACGGCCTCGCTCGAGCGCCTCATCCTCTACCTCACGCCCACGCTGGTGCTGGTCATCGCCTGGCTGTTGTACGGCAGGCGGGCCAGCCGTCTGCAGATGCTGGGCACGCTGATCAGCTACGCCGGCGTGCTGCTGGTCTTCGGCCACGAGCTCACCCTGGCCGGTGCCGACGTGGCCTGGGGTTCGCTGCTGGTCTTCCTGAGCGCCATCAGCTATGCCTTCTACCTGAGCTACAGCGGCGAGCTGGTGCGGCGCCTGGGTTCGCTGCGCCTCGTGGGCCTGGCCACCAGCGTGGCCTGCGGGCTGTGCATCGGCCAGTTCCTGCTGCTGCGCCCGCTGACGGCCGCGCAGGTGGCGCCCGAGGTGATCTGGCTCTCGCTGCTCAATGCCTCCGCCTGCACCGCGGTGCCCGTGCTGCTGGTGATGATGGCCATCGAGCGCATCGGCGCCGGTGCGGCGGCCCAGGCCGGCATGGTGGGCCCCATGTCCACCATCCTGTTGGGGGTGTGGCTGCTGGGCGAGCCCTTCACGGGCTGGATCGTGGCGGGCACGGTGCTGGTGCTGGCCGGCATCTATGTGTTCAGCCGGGCCGCGCGCACGACGGCCTGAGCCGACGCTCTATCATTCCGTATCGATTTTTTTGACCAAGGAAGAGAACCATGGATTTGGGAATTGCAGGCAAGTGGGCCCTGGTGGGTGGCGCGAGCAAGGGCCTGGGCTACGGCTGTGCCCGGGCGCTGGCGCGCGAGGGGGTCAATGTGGTGATGGTGGCGCGCGGTGCCGAGGCGCTGCAGGCTGCGGCGACGCAGCTGCGTAGCGAGTGTGCGGGCGTCGAGGTCGTCCCCGTGGCCGTGGACATCACCACCCCGGCCGGGCGCGAGGCCATCTTCGCCCAGCGCAAGGATTACGACATCGTGGTCACCAACGCCGGCGGCCCGCCGCCCGGTGACTTCCGCGACTGGGACCGCGAGGCCTGGATCAAGGCGGTGGACGCCAACATGCTCACGCCCATCGAGCTGATCAAGGCCACGGTGGACGGCATGGCCGCGCGCGGCTACGGCCGCATCGTCAACATCACCTC
>JAYNNS010000136.1:0-7629 GCA_038112835.1 Curvibacter sp.
CCCTTAGTCTAGGGCGGCCATGAATCCTGCTCTCCCCTTCCCCCACATTCCCCTCAGCAGCACCGCCTGGCTGGCGCGCAGCGGCCTGCGTCCGCTGCTGCTGGCCGGCCGCAGCCTGCTGCCCATCGTCCAGGGCGGCATGGGCATCGGCGTCTCGGCGCACCGCCTGGCCGGCAGCGTGGCCGCGCTCGGCGGTGTGGGCACGCTCTCGTCCGTCGACCTGCGCCGCCACCACCCGGACCTGATGGACGCTACGGGCCACCTCGAAGCGGGTGACGCCGCCAAGACCGCGATCAACGCCGCCAACCTCGAAGCGCTGCGCCGCGAGATCCGTGCCGCACGCGAGCTCGCGCAGGGCTTTGGCCTGCTGGCCGTCAACGTGATGCGCGCCGTGGGTGAATACGCCGCGTCCGTCACCACCGCGCTGCAGGAAGGCATTGACGCCGTGGTCGTGGGCGCCGGCCTGCCGCTGGACCTGCCCGACCTGGCGCAGGACCACCCGCAGACCGCGCTCATCCCCATCCTGTCCGACGCGCGCGGCGTGCAGCTGATCGTGAAGAAGTGGGAACGCAAGAAGCGCCTGCCCGACGCCATCGTCATCGAGCACCCGCGCCTGGCCGGCGGCCACCTGGGCGCGGCGAAGATCGCCGACCTGAACGACCCGCGCTTCGACTTCGAGAACGTGCTGCCGCAGGCCCGCGCCTTCCTGCAGTCCGCCGGCATCGAGAAGGAGATCCCGCTGATCGCCGCCGGCGGCATCCGCACGCACGCCGACCTCGTGCGCCTGCAGGCGCTGGGCGCGGCCGGCGTGCAGCTGGGCACGCCCTTCGCCGTCACCTCCGTGAGCGACGCGCATCCCGAGTTCAAGCGCGTGGTGGCCGTGGCGTTGGCCGAGGACCTGGTGGAATTCACCAGCGTGGCCGGCCTGCCCGCGCGCGCCGTGGCCACGCCCTGGCTCAAGGCCTACCTCAAGATCGAGCACAAGCTGCAGGCCGTGGTGCACCACAAGACGCGCTGCACCAAGAGCTTCGACTGCCTGGCCCAGTGCGGCCTGCGCGACGGCCTGCCCGGCTGGGGCCAGTTCTGCATCGACAACCAGCTCGCCGCCGCGCTGCGCGGCGACGTGAAGAAGGGCCTGTTCTTCAGTGGCGTGGGCACCCTGCCCTTCGGCGCGCAGATCCGCAGCGCACGCGAGCTGGTGGAACGCCTGCTGACCCGGCAGGACATGCTGGCCCCGGCCTGAAACCATACCGGCGGGGGCAGGGACCCCGCGGCGATTTTGGGCCTACACTGCGCGCCAGGGAGCCCAACTCACACGCGAAAACCGCCGCCGCATGCCACCACCCGCCTGGGCCCGTGCCTTCCACCCCAGCACCTTCCGCGGCCGCCTGACCCTCTGGTTCGGCGGCCTGTCCTTTGCCACCCTGCTCAGCGTGGGCCTCTACGTGGGGCAGATCGCCACCGAGGAGCTGGCCGACTTCGGCGGGCAGACGCTCTACATCAGCGCACGCTCGGCGGCAGACCTGCTGGCGGCCAACCTCGGCGAGCGCGACAAGGAAATCCGCCTGCTGCGCCAGATGCCGGTCTTCGCGCGCGGCGACCTGGACAATCCGGAACTGGGCCGCATCCTCACGCTGCGCCAGCAGACCTATTCCGAGTACGCCTGGATCGGCGTCACCGACCCGCAGGGCAAGGTGCTGCAGGCCACACAGGACATGCTGGTCGGTGTCCAGGTGGACCAGCGCCCCTGGTTTCAGGCCGCGCTCAAGGGCCCCTACATCGGCGATGTGCACGAGGCCCTGCTGCTGGCCCGTAAGTTTCCCCAGCGCACCCCCCACGAACCGCTGCGCTTCATCGACTTTGCCGCCCCCATCCTCGACGCACAGGGCAAGGTGCGCGGCGTGCTGGGCGCGCACGCACACTGGAGCTGGGTCACGGACACGGTGGAATCCGTCGTCACCCAAAGCGCCATCCAGCGCCAAGTGGAGGTGCTGATCGCCGATGCGGCGGGCCAGATCCTCTATCCCTTCCGGCATGCCGGCGCGCTGCAGCTGCCCGCACGCGCGCGGCCGTCCGCGCCCTACGAAGTACTGCGCTGGAGCGACGGCCGGACCTACCTCACCAGCATGGCCGAGGTGGTGGCGCGGCCCAGCGATCCGCTGGGCTGGCGCATCGTGCTGCGCCAGCCGCTGGACGCCGCCATCGAGCCCATGGAGCTGCTGCACCAGCAGCTGCTGATCTTCGGTCTGATCGCCGCCCTGGTCTTCGCCCTCATCGCCTACCGGCTGGCCACGCGCGTGAGCCAGCCCATCGAGCAGCTGGCCCAGGCCGTGCGCCACATCGAATGGCGCGACCAGCCGCCGGTCTATCCGCAGGCGCGCGAGCAGGTGGCCGAGATCCGCCAGCTCAGCGAGTCCATCCAGTCCATGACCGGCTCGGTGCTGCGGCACGAACGCGAACTGGAGGCGCTCAACGCCTCGCTGGAACAGCAGGTGCGCGAACGCACCGAGGCCCTGTTCATCGCCAACCAGGAGCTCGAACGCCTGGCCACGGTGGACGCGCTCACCGGCCTGAACAACCGGCGCCGCTTCGACGCCCGCCTGCACGAGAGCTTCCAGCTGATGCGGCGCACCGAGCGCGGCTTCTGCCTCATGCTGATCGACGTGGACCACTTCAAGGCCATCAACGACCAGCATGGCCACCAGAGCGGCGACGAGGTGCTGCGCCGCCTGGGCCACCTGCTCACGCAGTGCACGCGCGTGACCGACTTCGTGGCGCGCTACGGCGGCGAGGAATTCGTGGTGCTGCTGCCCGATGTGCAGGACGAGGACGAGGGCCGGCTCATCGCCGAGAAGATCCGCGCCGCGGTGGCTGGCGCCGTGTTCCCGGTCGTGGGCCGTGTCACGGCCAGCGTGGGCCTGAGCTACGCGCGCACCAGCGACAGCCGGGCCGACGAGGTGGTGGCACGCGCCGACCAGGCCCTCTACCAGGCCAAGGCCGAAGGCCGCAACCGCGTCGTGCAGGTCCTCGCTCAGTAGTGGATGGCCATGCGCAGGCCGCAGGCATCCTGCGGCGGCGCGGCCGGCAGTGTGCGGGCGCGGCCCTGCGCCAGGCGCTGCGCGGTCCACAGGCAGGCCAGGGCATCGAGCACGTCGTCCGCCTGCACCGCGCGCCGGGGAAACTCGTCGAGCAGGCGCTCGGCCTGCCCCGGGAACACAGCCTCCAGCAGCGCGCGACGCAGACGCCGGCCCTCGGCGCTTTTTTTGCCGTGGCCCAGGGGCACACCGCCGTTCATCTCCAGGAAACAGAGCTCGGGGTGGGTCTCGTGCACCCGCTCGGCCCAGGCCGCCGAGGCACACAGGGCGGCGTCCACCTCCTCCACCTTGCGCAGGATGTTGTAGGCCTGGATGGACATGCCTTGGCCCTCGATGGCCCGTCGCCGCGCCGAGGCCTCGGGATGGCTGCCCGCGCCCAGCACGCCGCGCAGCGGTGCTGTGAACACCGAGCTGGCCCGCGGCCCGAGCCGCTGGCGCGCGGCCTGGTCACAGGCCCGCTCGCCACTGTCATTCAGGCCGATGGGGATGTCCACCGCCACCCGGGCAGCAGCCGGCAGGGCCTGCAGCAGGTCGGCGAAACCGGCGTGCACGGCACCGGTCACCCGGCCATCGGCCCCGGGGCCCTGCACCGCGTACCAGCCCGCCGGACAGCCGTCGACGCCGGCCAGCACCAGGCTCACACCCCGGCCCTGGGATAGAGAATCATCTGCGTGCAGCGAAACAGCGCCAGCGTCTTGCCGCTTTCGCGGTGCGTGACCGTGGCGTCCCAGACCTGGGTGGTGCGCCCGCTGTGCACCACGCGTGCCACACACAGCACCACGCCGTCACGTGTCGTGCCCAGATGGTTGGACTTGAGCTCGACGGTGGTGAAGCCGCTGGCGCCTTCGGGCAGGCTGCGGATGCAGCCATAGCCGGCGCAGGTATCGGCCAGCGTCACGATGCTGCCCGCATGCAAAAAACCGTTGGGCGCCATGAGCTCGGTGCGCACCGGCATCTCGGCGCGCACCTCGGCGCTTTCCAGCTGCGTGATGACGATGCCCAGGTGGCCCGGCAACATCGCCTGGCCGCGCTGGTTGAGTTCATGTGCTGAGATCATGGGTGCCTCCTGGCGCCATGTTAGCGGGCCCGCACACCGCCCGCCCGCGCGTCAAGCGCCGGGGCCGGCGCCCGGCTCATTCCGCCGGGATGTCGGGCTCCACCAGCTGCGCCAGCAGCTGCAGCGACTCCTGCCAGCCCAGGTAGCAACCCTCGACCGGAATCACGGCCGGGATGCCCTCCTGCAGCACATGCATCTCGGTGCCGCAGGACACCGCCTGGAATGTCACCGTGACCTTCATCTCGCCCGGCAGACCCGGATCGTCGAAGCGGTCCGTGTGCACGATGCGCTCGCCCGGCACCAGCTCCAGATAGCGGCCGCCGAAGGCATGGCTCTGGCCCCGGCTGAAGTTGGTGAAGGACATGCGGTAGCCCCCGCCCACGCGGGCATCCATCTCGTGCACCTGGGCCGTGAAGCCGTGCGGCGGCAGCCACTTGACCAGGGCGGCCGGGTCCAGAAAGGCGCGGTAGACGCGCTCGGGCGGGGCGCGCAGCACACGGTGCAGGCGGACGGTGTTCGTGCTCATGGTCGCTCTCCTTTGCATCAGAAGGGGTCGAGGATGCCCCCAGACTCTACGACGAAGCAGGCGCTCCGGAATCGACCGGCTCAGAACCAGCGCCGCACGCGCCGCTTGTAGGCGCAATAGGCCTCGCCGAACTTGGCCTCCAGCACCCGCTCCTCGGGCAGGATCTGGAAGCGCGTGATGTAGGCCGCATAGAGCACGGGCGCCAGAAAGGCCGGCCAGTTCCAGAGCTCGCAGGCATAGCCGAAGAGCAGCAGCAGCAGGCTCAGGTACATGGGGTTGCGCGTATAGCGGTAGATGCCGTCCGTCACCAGGGCGGAGGCGCGTTCGGGCTGCAGCGGATTGATGGTGGTGCGCGAACGCCAGAAGCCCGCCACCGCCGCCAGCACGCACAAGGCGCTGAGCTGGAAGCTCAGGTCCATCACCACCTTGCGCACAAGAAACAAGGCATCGTCGACAGGCAGGGGCGGCAACAGGTGCATGGCCGTGCCCAGCAGCAGGGCGATCACGGGCGCGGGGATGCGGGTGTCCAGCGGATGGGCGGACGGGCGCTTGAGATCGGACATGGCAGCGGGCACGGGAAACAGACGCGTCGCCCGCGAGTCTACCGCGCCCTGTCCGGCCCTCAGACCGGCAGCCAGCGCCGCCAGAAGGGCAGGCGCTCCTCCTTCGCGCCCAGCGCCAGCAGACGCTGCGCGATGGCCGTGCGCCCGTGCCGGCGCGCCGCCGCCAGCGGCGTCATGTCGTCGAAGTCCGAGCGCAGGCGCGGATCCGCCCCCTGTTCCAGCAGGCACAGCGCCACTTCGTCATGCCCGTGGATGATGCTGGCCACCAGCGGCGTGCACAGCACCTCGGGGTGCTGGTAATTGGGGTTCACGCCGGCGCGCAGGTGGTAGCGCACCCGCGCCAGATCGCCCTGCGAGGCAGCGGCATAGAGGTCTTTCCAGTCTCCGGCAGACATGCGGTCTCCTTGTTTCTTGTGTCAAAGACACTAGAGCGGTGGCCTGAAGGCCTGGCGCGCCTTCGCCACCCGGGCACGGACCACGCAGTCCTCCACATGGTCATTGAGCAGGCCCATGGCCTGCATGAAAGCATAGACCGTGGTCGGGCCCACGAACTTCCAGCCGCGCTTCTTGAGCTCTTTCGACAAGGCCACCGACTCGGGCGAGGTCGATCGCGTCTGAGGCGCCCCCTGCGTCTTCGGGTCCGGCTCGTAGCGCCAGATGAAGGCCGCCAGCGAGCCCTCGGCCTGCACCAGCTCGCAGGCGCGCTGCGCGTTGTTGATCACCGCCTCGATCTTGCCGCGATGCCGCACGATGCCCGCATCGCCCAGCAGGCGCTCCACATCACGCGCGGTGTAGCGCGCCACCCGCTCGAAGTCGAAGCCCAGGAAGGCCGCGCGGAAATTCTCCCGCTTGGCCAGGATGGTGCGCCAGCTCAGGCCGGCCTGGAAACCCTCCAGGCACAGCTTCTCGAACAGGCGCCGGTCCTCGGCCACGGGCTGGCCCCATTCCTCGTCGTGGTAGGCCAGGTACTCGGGCGTGGCGCTGCACCAGTGGCAGCGAGGCTGGCTGTCGGGGGCCATCCAGGTCTTGCGCATCGTGTCGCCTCCCTCGGCCGCCAGCGGCCCTACTCGTCCAGAAAACCGCCCTTGTAGAAACTCCAGGCGGTGCCATCGTGCAGATAGAAATAACCGTCGGCGCAGAAGTCCTTGCCCGGAAAGTACTCACGGTAGGCCTTGGGGATCAGGCGCAGCAGCTGCTCGTCTTCGAGCAGCTCGAATTCCTCGGGGGTGATGGGCCGGCCGACCCGCAGTTTCGGTGTATCCATGGTGCGCATCGTAACTGGGTGGCGAGAAGGAGAGCGAAGGGCGCGTTAACGTTGGAGATGAGTGGGAGCCGCAGGCGATCCACTCTCGATTGAAAGGTTAGGTGGCGGCAAGTAGAACTCCTGCAGCAACTACTAAACAAACCGCCTGAGCCGCCACAAGACGGCGAATTGGGGACATGAGGTGTTCCACTATCTTTGGTGGCTTACGTAGAAGCACCGCGAGGCGAACGTTACTGCTCGTCACGAGCATCCAAACACTCGAAGGGGAAAAAACGGCTTCACCATATTCTGGTGCTAGGGCAAACACTTGCTCCTTCACCGCATTAGCTTTAGACCATAGCGGAAAGTTGAGCACAAACGCGACGCAGATTGAGATTGCAAGGAGCAAGTACATGCGCGGACTTGGGCAACCTAACGTGAAGGTGACCGGCACCAAACGGCGAGGCGCCGCGAGGTGCAAACTTTCCAGTGGCGCCTCGCGGCGCCTTGCCGTTTGGTGTCCGAGTCGACCGACCTGTTAGACCGCATCATCCACCCACTTCAATAGCTTTTGCATCAGCGTAGCAAGACTCTCTGGTGAGAGAGAAAGCATTTCGGCGGCATTTCGATGTGCCTCCCAAAATTCTCGCACCGCACCATGAGCCGCTGATGCCGACATGC
Source organism: Curvibacter sp. (assembly GCA_038112835.1). Lineage (GTDB taxonomy): Bacteria > Pseudomonadota > Gammaproteobacteria > Burkholderiales > Burkholderiaceae_C > Hylemonella. The sequence continues at coordinate 7,166 of JAYNNS010000136.1, forward strand.
TAGGCGAGCTATTGAGCGCCTCGGGCCAGTTCTCAGCGACCGCACGAAAGTCCTGCAGTTCATGGCCCGTACGGGTAGGCATCTCCCAATCCCAATCCGTGATTACCCAGGCCAGCGCCACGTGGATCGCGGCCTGCTCTTCGGATGATAGCGCCGGCGTGTGCATGCGGTTTAACGTGATATGGACCGCAAAAGTGCGGAATAACATGGACGGATGGTCATCCTGGCGCCTCCCCTGCTGCAAGCTAAGTGCTTGTTTTGTTTGAAGAATTCGCGCCAATATAGCTCAGTCCCACACGCATAACAAACCGCTAAACCCCGCAAAAGTGCGGAATAACATCGGAACCGGACGTGCGATCTTTTGAGCCACTGTCTTGGGTGCGTTGATTTTATTGGGTTTCACATAGATACTGTTCAAATGAACAGTATCACGCTGATCCACAAACCCGGCAATGTAACGACCC
>JAYNNS010000137.1:0-7614 GCA_038112835.1 Curvibacter sp.
GCCTGGTACAGCCGGTTGCGGGATGCGGCAGGCAGCTCGTCGAGGCTGCTGCGCAGACGGGCGGCCTCAGCAAAATCACGCGCGGCGGCATCGTAGTCGCCCTGGGCATAGCGGCGCGCGCCACTGCGCTCCTGCTCCTGAGCCTGCGCCCGCAGGCGCGGCTCCGGCGGCTGCTTGGGCGAGGCGCCGCACGCCGCCAGCAGGAGGGCCGCCAGCGCGACGGCCAGGGACAGGCGCGGTGCTTCAGCGTGGCGCAACACTGCCCTCCGCGCGCGGATCGCTGTCCGCCTTGAGTGGTTGCAGCACCGGTGCATCGACCAGGTTCTTCACGGGCCAGGCCGTCCTGGCGCCGGTGACGATCTCGCGCACATCGCTGGCCACGCCCCTGCCGTCGCGCAGCAGGGGCGGCACCGAACCCTCGGCCTCGGCCGTGATGCGTTCGATGTGCTCGACGATGCCCTGCGCCTTGTCCAGCATGGCCGGCAGGCGTTGGTTGACGCTGGTGAGCGTCTGGTTCAGCTGCCCCAGGCTGGCCTCGGCCGTGCCGGCCGCGCGTGCGGCGGCCTGGCCCACATCGCCCAGCTGCTGGTTGCCGGTCCTGAGCAGGGTATTGAGCGAGTGGGTGGCATCGCGCACCTGCACCAGGGTGGCGGGCAGGCCATGCTGCGTATCGGCCAGGGTTCCGGTGATGGTCTTGATGTCCCCCAGGATGGGAACGATGCGATCGCGCAGACTGTTGATGGTGGCCGTCAGGCTGTCGGCCCGGGAAAATGTCAGCTGCGCGCCGTGGGCGGCCAGCCGCGTGCGGTCGGTGCCCGGCATGACCTCCAGCACGGCCGACCCCACCAGGCCTTCCTTGCGCAGCTCGATCACCGCATCGCGCGTGACGAAGCGCAGGGAGTCGGCATCGATCTCCAGCTCCACGGCCACCTTGCCGTCGGGGCGCAGCGTCACCTCGGTCACGGCGCCGATCTTGAAACCGGCAATCTTGACCGCCTGACCCTTGCCGATGTCCTGTGCGGATTCGGTGACGAAGTTCAGCGTGGCAGTCTGGCGCAGCAATCCCTGGCGCACGAAGATGGCCATCACGATGGCCACCGTCGCCAGCAGACCTGCCAGCAGAAAGCGCCGGGTACCGCGGTGCAGCAGGGCGACCTCGCTGTCCGCCTCGATCAGGATGGACATGCGGCGGCCTCCAGTTCCACGGTCTGCCGGCAGTCGGGCAGCTCGGGCAGGGCATGCGTGTCGAGATCGACAAACAAGGTGGGGCGGAAGGGATGGAACTCGTGGTACACGGCCTCCACGGCCAGGGCCCGCTCGGCCTCGCGGCGTGACAGGCCTGCAAACACCCGGTCCAGCACCAGCACTTCCGCCGGCCGCAGCAGGCGCAGCACGAAGCCCACGAGCCAGCGTTCCATGGGCTCCAGCCGCATGGGCTGTTCGCGCCCGAGTGCGCGCAGGCGCTCTTCGCCGACACCACAGAGGCGAAACGCCAGCTGCAGCTCGTGTTCCCACTCCCGCAAGATCGTGGCGTCCACCTCCTGCCCGTGGCGCAGCGCCAGCGAGAGATTGCCCGAGACGGTCATCGCCCCCAGCAGGCCGCCGTCGGCCGGCAGCACCGCCACGCCCGACACCGCCTCCAGCGCCGCCACGGCCGCGTCTATGCCCGCGGCATCGGGCGCCACCAGGCGGTAGCGACCGCCCTGATCCAGGGGCAGGACGAGCACGGGCGAAGCCCCCCGTCGCAGCACCAGCTGCCGCTGCTGCATGACTGCGTTCAGGGTCACGGTCAGCGCACCTCTTCGAGGGTCAGCAATTCGGCGGCATAGCCGGTGGAACAGCGCTTCCTGATGGCCAGGGTGCGGGTGCGCGACGGGTTGCCGCACTCGGCGTCCTGCGCGCGCGCGCCGCCGGCGGTCACCAGCTGGACGTCCGGAGCGGCATTTGACTCCACCACGGAAAACGGCCCGGCCGGCTTGAGCCCGGCGGTGCTGAAGTCACGCGGGTTGTCGGTCACGATGGCCAGCAGGGTGTTCGTGCCGGGTGGCCCCTCCGCGGACAGCTGCCAGGAAGCACGCGGCAGGCGCAGTGTGGCACCGGGCTCGACCACGTTGTTGCGGTCCAGCTGATTCGGGAACAGCAGGTCGAACGTCTGCCCGTCCGACCCGACCATCAGCAGATAGACGTAGCCGCCCTCGCGCGAGGTCAGCGCGAAATCGACGGTGTCCACACCGATCTTGAGGGTCGGCTTGGCGGTCGTCAGGGTGACGAGGCGCCGGTCATCGCGACTGTTGTAGATGTCCTGCAGCGTGGCCAGGGCCGAGGGCTTGGCCGGCGCACTCGCGACCGCGACGGGCGCAGGCGGCGTCGGTGCGACCGCGACAGGCGCAGGCGGCGTCGGTGCGGACACGACAGGCTGTGGTGTCGGCGTACCTACCACTGCAGGCGCCACCGCTACCGGCACGGGGACAGGGACCATCTCCACAGGCGCAGGTGCCACTGCAGGAGCAGGTGCGGGGGCCGCTACGGGTGCAGGTGCAGGTGTTGGTGCGGGTGTCGCTGCCGCTGCCGCTGCAGGAGCAGGAGCAGGAGCGGGTGCGGGCACCGTCGAGGGGGCGACGGCAGGCGCGCTCGCTGGCGCGGGGGCTGCAGCGGCCGGTGCGGCCGCCACGGCTTCTCGGGCAGCGTAGCTCAGCACCATGGAGGCGTTGCCTGTCAGCACCACGTTGTGCGGCAGGAAGCCCGGGACATTCCTGAGCTTCTCGTTGATCCGCTCCTGGGCGCAGGCCTGGATTTCAGCCGCGGAAAGGCCGCCACTGCGATCGGCGTCCTTGGCGGCGCCCGCCAGGCAGGCCAGCCAGGCCTGCGAGGCCACACCGCCGCGGCCGGGCTGGTCCAGCGAGACCTCGCTGTCCTTCGCGGCCGCGATATGCACGAAGTTGGCGCCGCCACGGCCGGGCGGCCTGGGGGCTGCGATGCTGCGCGTCAGGACATTGCTCGGCTTGATGCAGTTCTGGCCGGCCTGGTAGGACTTGGGGGTGAAGAGCGGTGCCGCCGCACCGACCGAACGCGTCGTCACCCCCCCCGAGTGGCAGGCGTCGAGAAAGACGATGGTCTTCTGCGCCTTGGTCGACAGGCGCTTGAGCCGCTCTTCCAGCTCGACATCGGTGAAAGCGCGGCCTTCGACGGTGATCAACGACTCGGCGCAGCGCTCGCCGCCGTCTTCCTGCACGAGCTGACGGCCGCCGTGACCCGAGTAGTAGATGAAGACCTGGTCGTCGCCACCGAGCCGGCTCTCCAGCTCGTCGAAGGCCTTGCGCATGCCTTCGAGCGTGAGCTGTTCGTCGCTGAACTTGCGGATGTTGGCCGCCGGCACACCCAGCCGTTGCGCGATCTCGGTCGCCGTCACCGCGTCATGGGGCACGCCCTTGAGCTTGGGGATGCCGCCACGGTAGTCACCGATGGTCAGGATCAGTGCATGCGCGGCCGGGGTCGGCGGCTTGCTGAAACCACGGATGCCGGTGGTCGCGATCAGATTGCCACGCCCGCTGCGCCCGTCCTCCAGCTGCAGCAGTGCCGCACCTCCCACGGGCCTGGCCGCAGACCTGTGGGTGTCCGGCACGGGGTCTGCGGCCCGGGACAGACCCGCAGCAAGAAACAGAGAGGTGGCCAGCAGGCCTGCCGTACAACGCTTGGTAGACATCATGGGCGAATTCCAGAAGCAGGATGGGGGGAGTCTTTCGCAGGGAGGGTGCGACTCATCGCGGAAAGAATAGTGGCAAAGGCCGGGGCTGTCCAACCGTGTGTCGCTTCCCAGCGAATCACGGCGTGCTCCCGCGCGAAGTGCAGACGCCCCGCCGCGATGGCCGCGCCCCGCCGTGCGCTCAGGCCGGCTTCGATCAGGTCGGCATCCCTGGCCCACGGCGTCTGCACGTCTTCGAGCAGCCAGTAGACCAGCATCACATCCGAGAACACGCGCTGCACGAAGCCCGGATCTTCGACCAGGCCGACGATGCGGCTCGCGTGATGCTGCGAACGCGCCACCAGGTCATCGAGATCCCCCTTGAGGCGTCGCCGCTCGGCATCGCTGCAGCCCTCCAGCCGCACGGCCATCACCGCCAGCAGGCGTTCGCCGCGGGGCAGGCTGGCCATGCCCTGCACCAGTCCGTTGGCCAGCCAGTTGCGCGACAGGCCGTAGTAGACACGCGCGAGAGCGAAGTACGACAAGCCCAGCGACAGCGGAGCCGAGACGTCGAGGTACCAGTCCGTCAGGTTGGCCACCGCAAAGGCCAGCACCAGCAGCGTGCCCTGGATGACGCCGAAGACCATGTCGAACATCTCGATGCGGATGCGGGTCTGGCGATAGAGCGCGTTCCTTTTTTTCCGCCTTCAGATCGCGATAGACATCGACAAAGGAAATGTAGGGATAGGTGAAGGGTTTGCCGCGCCAGTTGATCAGCACCTCGGCCTGGTCGGAGCCCGGATCGCCGTACTCCTCGGCGATGCGCTGCGGCAACGAGGGGATGCGCCAGCCCGCATGCTCGATCCAGGCCGGATAGCGGCGGATGATGCCGTCCTTGTCGGGTGTGACCTGGTGTGTCCCCAGCCGCCCGTTGTCCAGCGCGGCCGGCACGCGGGGAAGGATGATGGCGATGGGCGCCTGGGCATCGGCCTGCGCCTGCAGCGCACGGGCCCCGGGCAGCGCCCCGACCGGGATGCGGCTGAGCTTGTCGTTCTGCGGGTCCAGGCGCAGCATGGGGAAGAACGTGCGGGTGGAGCGCGCAATTTCGGCATTGAAGGCCGCGTCGCTCTCGGGCCGCTGCACGTCGGCATCGGAAAACAGAATGTCGAAGACGATGGCGCGCGGCTGCTGCGCCTCGATGCCACGCACCACCTCGCCAAGCACGCGGTTGGGCCAGGGCCAGCGGCCATGCTCGCGGGCCATGCCGGCCAGGCTGGCCTCGTCGATGTCGAGGATGACGATGTCCGGATCCGGCGAGGGCACGATCACGCGGTTCGAGATCATGGTGTCGAACAGCCGGGTGTCGGCGGCGGCCACCAGATTGAGCAGCCCCAGATCGGTCACGATCAGGGTGGTGAACACCAGCGCAAACAGCAGGTAGGCCCGTGCACCCAGCCGGCGCACCAGCGAAACCAGGGCAGCACGGCGGGCGCTGAACCAGGACATCAGCGCGGCCTTCATTGCTTCGCCCAGTACACCAGCAGGGCCACGAGCACATCGACCAGGAACACCGCCACCATGCCATTGCCCACGGCGTGGATGGTGACCTGCGACACGTCGCGCGAGCCCCCCTCGGGCCGGCTGCTGCCGTGATGACAGGCGATGGCACCGACCAGCAGGCCCATGAGCGCGCTCTTGCCCAGGCTCAGCAGCGTGAGCCAGGGATCGGCCAGCGCCAGGAAATGACCGGCCACCAGCCACAGCGGCAGCCCCTGCAGCAGGGACACCGCCAGCCAGCCGCTGAAGACCGAGACCAGCTGGAAGAAGATGGTGATCGCCGGCAGCACCAGGGCGCAGGCCAGCATGCGCGGCAGCAGCAGGTAGTCCGCCGGCGCGATGCCCATGCGGCGCAGCGCCACATACTCGTCGTGCTGCTGCATCACCGCCAACTCGGCCGCCATGGCCGCGCTGCTGCGCGCCACCAGCACCAGCGCGGACAGCAGGGGCGCCAGTTCGAAGAACAGGCCATAGAACAGCCAGGACTGTGCGCTGTCGCTGCTCTGCCCTGCCAGCGCGGTCAGCTGGGTCACGGCCGCCGCCCCCATGAGTGCGGCCAGTGCCCCCGTCACGGGCAGGGCCGCGATCCCGAGCGCATGCACCTGGCGACTGAGCTCCACGCGCAGCGTCGGCTGTGCCAGCCGGTCCCAGCGCGCCAGTGCAAGAAACACCATCCGCAGATAGCCGTGCAGGCGAGCGACGACACGCAGCGTCATGTCCGCACCCCGCTGTCCTGCGCGATCCGGAGCGCCAGCGGCGGGCGCCAGCCCCAGACGTGGACATCGGCCCGCCCGCGCACCGCCTGCAGCCCCAGGTCCTCCAGGCCGCCCGTGTAGGCCACGGCCGATGCCACCTGCTCGGAGCAGACGATGGGGTAGCCCAGGACCTTGCTCAGGCCCTGCACCCGCGCGGCCGTGGTGACGGCATCCCCGATCACGGTGAAGTCGCGGCGCTGGCGCGTCCCCACATAGCCGGCCACCGCCTCGCCGGCATGGATGCCGATATGGATCTCGAGCGGCTCCCATCCCTCGGCCGCCAGTTCCGCATTCAGCCGCGCCAGCCGCACCAGCATGTCCTGCGCCGCCTCCAGGGCATTGCGCTGCGGGTTCTCCAGGGGCTGGGGGATGCCGAAGGTGGCCATGAGGCCGTCCCCGATGAACTTGTCCACGGCACCGCCATGGCCGTGGATGGCCGCCGACATGGCCGCGTAGTAGCGGTTGAGCAGGGCGATCAGGGCCTCGGGCGTGTTTTTCTCGCTGCGGGCAGTAAAGCCGCGGATGTCGGCGAACAGCACGGTCACCGGGCTGCGTCGGCCGGTCGTGCCCGGCGGCAGCCCCCCGCGCAGGATGGTGCGCATCACCTGCGGACTCACATGCCCCGCGAAGGCCGTGCGCAGCATCTGCTTTTCGCGGTAGTGCCGGGCCGACTCCCAGGCCATCCGCGCCGCGAAGGCCAGCAGGGCGGTCGTCCACAGGGTCCCGAGCGGGAGAAACCAGCCCCGCCACAGCGCCAAGATGGACAGCGCCAGCAGCAGGAGCAGGCTGGCCAGCAGCATGACCGTCTTGCCCCAGCCATTGCGACCGAACCACAGCAGGACCGTGGTCAGCACCAGCAAGGCCGAGAAAGGCGCGGCGACCGGATCGACCAGCCCGCGCCCCAGCAGGGAGCGCAGGGCCTGGACCTGGGCCAGGGCCGCCGGCGCATAGCGGTCGCCCGGGTCCCAGGCCGCCAGCGCCACCGGCAATCGGTAGCGCGCCTCCCCGGGTAGCAGGCTGGCGACCATCACCACCCGGCCCTGCACCCGGTCGCGCAGTTGCGCGGCCTGCCCCTGCCGTAACCAGCCCAGCACGGTCTGCAGGGGCAGGTAATCGACCGCAGGGCCGACGGTGTAGTCGATCAGACCATGGGCCGAAGTTTCCCGCCCCAGCGCCCGCGCCATCTGGTCGGCCAGGGCCGGGTTGCGGTCCTCATCGATGCAGCGCCGCTGGTTGACGCGACGCACGACGCCATCGGCGTCTTCGCACAGGACCAGCGAGGCCAGGGTACCGCCGGCGGCCTCCCGCAGCTCTGGCGCCATGGGCCGCAGGCGCCCCTCCAGGCCCATGGGCTGTCCCAGCACCAGGGTCGTGCGGGCACTCAAGCGGCGCACGCCCTCGATCAGGGGGGTGTCGATGCCGGGCAGCAGGAAGCCATAGGAGCGCACGGGCAGCGGCGCTGCCACGCCCACCACGGCCGGCCGCGCCTCGGCCAAGCCGCTGAACAGTTCGCCGAGATAGCGGTGCCACAAGGCATAGGGCTCGGGTAGGCTCTCGAAAGCCGCCTCGTCCAGGCCGATGACCACCACGTCCTGGGGCAGCCGGCCCGGACCCAGGTCC
>JAYNNS010000138.1:0-7578 GCA_038112835.1 Curvibacter sp.
GCCGTGCACCAGCAGGTCCAGCAGCAGCGCCGGGTTGCGCGCCGAGAGCAGCAGCTGGGGCGCACGCGCGGGCCAGAGCTCGGCCAGCGTGGCCAGCAGGTGGCGCGCATCGACACCGGCCGCGGCCGCCGGGGCGTCCACCAGCAGCTCGATGCCGGCGATCTCGCGCCGACGGTTCCACAGCAGGCGGTAGCCCAGGGTCAGGGGGGCGAGGACGGAGGCGCTCATGCAGGCCGTGGGCGCCCGGGGCGCTCAGTGGAGTCGGTGGCGGGTTCAGCCCAGGTAGTTGAACAGCGACAGACGCTGGATCTGCGCATACGACTGCAGCGCGGCCTGGTAGCCGGTCTGCTTGAGCTGGAACTCCGAGATGCCGGAGATCATGTCCATGTCCTCGGCGCGCGAGCGGTCGGCCGCGAGCTGGATGCTCTTCTCGATCTGCGTGCTCTCGATGCTGTCGGCGCGCTTGAGCAGCTCACCGGCCTGGCTGCGCGCGGTCGAGATGCGCTCCAGGCCGCTGTCGATCTGCGCCAGCGAGACGGCCAGCCGATGCGACAGCACACTGCCGTTGGCCGCGCCGTCGATGCTGGCGATGGCCTGGTCGAGCACGGCAAAGAGATCGGAGCGCACCGCGGGCGTGACGGTCACGGTGTCGCCGTTGGCCGGCCGGCCCTTGGCCACCAAGGTCATGCCGTCGAAACTGATGTCCCGGCCGTCCACATAGGGCTGGTCGGAGAGGATGGGCACGGCCGCCGCGCCCGTGGGATCGGCCACCGGGTCGTAGCGGTAGATGTCGTAGGTGATGGTGGGCGGCAGTTCGGGCTGGATCGGATGCGGCGTGACGTTGAAGGTCAGCACATAGTTCTGGCCCGTGAGCGCGCCCGGGTTCACGACCTGGCCGATGCCGGTCCAGACCTGGCCCGTGTTGGTGGCGTTGAGGCCGCTCTTGGGCGGCACCAGCGCGCCGCGGATCGCGTCGAGGCCCGTTGGGGCCGTGGCCAGGCCGCCGGCGCCCAGCGTGAGGTCGAAGACGCCGTTGCCCGTGGGCACGTTCATCCAGGTGGCCTCGCCGTCCATGGTCGCAGGCACCGAGACGGCGGTGCCGCTGCGGGTGCCGCCGATGCCGTTGAAGAGCACGCCCGTGACCACGTCCATGAAGGGCTGGGGCGCGCTGCCCAGGCCGCTGAACAGCGGCACGCCGTTGCTGTCGACCTGGTTGGCGTAGCCGAACAGCTGGTCGCGCATGCCCTTGATCTCCTGCGCGATCGCCGCGCGGTCCGAGGGCGAGTAGGCGGCGTCGCCCGCGGCGATCATGAGCTGGCGGATGTTCTGCAGCAGCTCCATGCTGTTGCCCAGCGTGCCTTCGGCGACGGCGATGGAGTTGCGCTGCAGGTTGAGCGCGCGCACCTCCACGTCCACGCGGCGCGAGCGGGTCATGGCGCGCTCGGCCTGGGCCGCGCCGGTGGGGTCGTCGCTGCCGCGCACGACCTTCTTGCCCGCGGACAGCTTCTCCTGCAGCTCCGAGAGTTGGGCCTGGCGCGTGGTCAGCGTGGCCAGGGTGCGGTCGTAGGTGTTGGCGGTTCCGAGTCACATGGCACGGTCCTTCTAGGGTCAGCGGGTGGTGAGCGAGTCCAGCAGGGTGTTGAACATGCTCTGGGCGATCTGCATCATCTTGCCCGCGGCCTGGTAGGCCTGCTGGTACTGCAGCATGCGCGCGGCCTCCTCGTCCAGGTTCACGCCGGAGACGGCCGTGCGGTTCTGTTCCAGGCTGACGGCGATGTTGTCCGAGACGATGGCGGCCTGCCGGGCACCCTGCACCTTGGTGCCGATCTCGGCGATCAGGCTGGCGTAGCCGTCGGTCAGCGCGCCGCCGTCGAACATGGCCAGGTCGCGCAGGTCCATCATGGCCTGGGCATTGCCTGCGTCGAGCTGCGGGTAGGGGTTGGCGTCCACGGTGTAGGTGTCGTTGGCCGAGGGCACGCCCTTGAGCGTGAGTGACCAGCCCCATGCGCTGTCCGGGTCGAAGGGCAGATTGGTCGTGCGCCCGGCGGCGGTGATGGGGGTGCCCGGCGTGTAGGTGTATTTCTGGCCTGCGGGATGCGCGGCGATGGCGGTTGCGTAGGCGGCGCTGCTGGGATCCAGTGGCGGCGGGCCGTCGAGGGTGGCGACCAGGCCGGCGTAGCCGGCGTCGTCGGAGCGCACGTACTGCCCCGGGGCGATGAAGCGGATCGTGACCGCCGGGGCCGTGGCCACGTTGGCCGGCAGCGGCACGCTGGTGGCGCTCAGGCTCTGCAGCGTGAGCGCGCCGGTGTTGTTGGTGCCGGCGCTGGCGGCGATGGGGCTGGCCATGGCCAGCTCGCGCGGCGAGGAGAAGGCGGTGTTGATGCCACGCGCCGCGTTGGCGAAGGGCGTGATCAGGATGCGGTCGCCGGCGGCAGCCGGCGCACCGCCCTGCAGGATCTCCAGGCCGTCGAGCCGCACCGGGTTGGTGGCGCCGAAGTCGAAGGTGGTCTGCACGCCGTCGGACAGGCGGGTGATGGTGCCCGTGGTGGCCGTGGCGTAGGAAAATTCGTAGTTGCTGGCCAGGAAGGCGGTGGTGCCCGAGGGGTTGCGCTGGATGCCGATGGTCAGCGTGGCGCCGCCCGTGTTGGTCGAGGCGGGATAGCTCGCGGGCAGCGCGCTCATGTTGAACAGCGGGTTGCCCGGGTTGCCGTTGAGGTCCAGGCCCAGCGCCTGCTGCTCGTTCATGCGCGTGCCGATGGCCAGGGCCATGCGGCCCAGCAGGTTGCTGGCTTCGACGATGTCGGTGTTCTGGAAGCGCAGCAGGCCCGCGACCTCGCCGCCGCCCAGCGTGGATTCCTCCAGCACGCGCGTCACGCCGCCCACGGTGATGGCCAGCTTGGCCTTGTTCGGGTCGCCGAACTCGTCCTGCACGATGGACACCGGCGACACCGTCTTGCCCAGGACCAGGGGCTGGCTGCCCGCGATGAAGATGCTCAGCGTGCCGTCGTCGGCCTTGAGGTTGGTGGTCTGCACGTACTGGTTGAGGTCGCGCAGCAGCTGGTCGCGCTGGTCCAGCAGGTCGTTGGGCGTGTGGCCGCTGCCGGTGGCCAGGGCGATCTTTTCGTTGACCTTGGCGATCTGGTTGGCCAGGCTGTTGATGGTGGTGGCGTCGTTGCGCAGCTGGCTCAGCGTGCCCATGCGCAGCTCGTTGAGCGCCTCCGACGTGGAGCGGAAGCGCCGCGCCATCTCGTCGGCGCGCGCCAGCACCACGGCGCGCGCGGTCAGGTCGGTGGGCGCGTTGGTGATGTCCGAGAAGGAATTCAGCATGTCGCTGATCACCGCGCCCAGGCCGTTCTCGCCGCCCGGGAACAGGCTTTCGAGCTGCTGCATGAAGGCGTAGCGCGTGGTGTCGGCGGCGGCCACCGCCTTGGAGGTGGCGGCCTGGCGGGTCAGGAAATCGTCGTAGATGCGTTTGACCGTGATCACGTCCACACCCTTGCCGATGTAGCCGCTGCCCGTGAACTGGCCGGGGATGTTCTGCAGCACCACCTGCTGGCGCGAGTAGCCCGGGGTGTTGACGTTGGCAATGTTGTTGCCGATGGTCTGCAGCGCGCTCTGGTTGGCGCTGAGGGCGGTCAGACCGATCTTGATGATGCTGCTCATGACAGTTTCCCTGCGTCGGAGGCGCGCTGCAGCTGCAACGTGGTGTTGATGGCGCGGCTGAGCTTGGCGGCGTAGTCCGGGTCGGTCGCGTAGCCGCCGTCCTGCAGGCCCCGGGCCCAGCCCTGCACCGTGCCGGCCTGTTCGCGCGCCTGCGCGTAGCGCGGGCTGTTGCCCACCAGGCGGGCGAAGTCGCGGTAGGACTCGGCGTAGGAGTCATAGGCGCGAAAGCGCGCCACCGTCTTCTTCGGCGTGCCGTCCACGTACTCGGTGGTCGTGATCTCGGCCACCTTGCCCTTCCAGTCGGCCGTGGCCTTGATGCCGAAGAGGTTGTGCGAGGTGCTGCCGTCCTTCATGAGGATCTCGTGCCGGCCCCAGCCGCTCTCGTGGCCGGCCTGGCCCAGCAGGTAGCTGGCGGGCAGGCCACTGGCGCGCTCGACCTCCTGCGCGCTGGCCGCGTGCTGCTGCACGAAGCGGCGCGCCGCGTCGGACACGGGCACGGCGGTGGCGGGGGCCGCGGACGGCGTGGTGCCCGGGGTGACCCCGGGGCCGGTCTTGTCCTGCAGCCCCATCTGCTGCATCAGCTGCTTGGCGATGATCTCGGCCAGGCCGCCGGGCTGGCCGGCCATCTGCACGGCGAACTGCTGGTCCAGCAGGTCGGTGCCCAGGCTCTCGGTCGGGCTCTCGAACAGGCCGCTCTTCATGGTGGCCTCGCGCATGCTCTTGAGCAGCTCGCGCATGAACAGCGCCTCGAACTGCTTGGCCGTCTCCTTGATCGCCTCCGGCGTGGCCTGGCCGGCCTGTTGCTTGAGGCGGTTCAGGCTGGACGCGTCGGCGGCCAGGGCCTGCTGGGTGGAGAGCAGGGACGAGGCGTTCATGTCAGATGACTTCCAGCTCCGCGTTGAGCGCACCGGCGGCCTTGATGGCCTGCAGGATGGCCAGCAGGTCCTGCGGCGTGGCGCCCAGGGTGTTGAGCGCGCGCACCACGTCGGCCAGCTTGGGCGCGGCGGGCAGCTGGATCAGCATGCCCGGCTCCTGCCGCACCTCGATGCGGGCCTGCTCGGTCACCACGGTCTGGCCGCTCGAGAACGGGCCGGGCTGGCTGATGACGGGCGTGGAGCTGATGCTGATCGAGAGGTTGCCGTGCGCGATGGCGCAGGGCCCCAGGGTCACGGCCTGGTTGAGCACGATGGAGCCGGTGCGCGAGTTGATCACTACCTTGGCCGCGGGCACGGAACTCTCCAGCGGCAGTTCCTCGAGCTCGGCCAGGAAGCTGATGCGCTCGTTGGGCGTGGTGGGCGCGCGCACGTCCACCGAGCGGCCGTCCAGCGCGCGGGCCACGCCGTCGCCGAAGCGGTTGTTGATGGCGCTGGCCACGCGGCGTGCGGTCTGGAAATCGCTCGCGTCCAGGCTCAGGCGCACGCTCTCGCCTTCGAGCAGGGGCGTGGGCACCGCGCGTTCGATCTGGGCGCCGGCCGGGATGCGACCCGCGCTCAGGTGGTTGACCTGCACGCGGCTGCCGCCGGCGGAGGCCCCGGCGCCGGCCACCACGAGGTTGCCCTGGGCCAGGGCATAGACCTGGCCGTCGGCGCCGCGCAGCGGCGTGACCACCAGGGTGCCGCCCTTGAGCGACTTGGCGTTGCCCAGCGAGGAGACGGTGACGTCCACGCTCTGGCCGGGCCGCGCGAAGGCCGGCAGCTGGGCCGTGACCAGCACGGCCGCCACGTTCTTGAGCTGCAGGCGGGTGGCCAGCTCGGGCGCCAGCGTGATGCCCATCTGCTGCAGGTAGTTGCTCAGCGTCTGCGTGGTGTAGGGCATCTGCGTGGTCTGGTCGCCCGTGCCGTCCAGGCCGATGACCAGGCCGAAGCCCGTGAGCTGGTTGCTGCGCACGCCCTCGATGGCGGCCACTTCCTTGATGCGGGCGGCCTGGGCCGGCGCGAACGCCAGCAGGCCCAGCAGCAGGGCCGTGGTGCAGCGGGCGAGCAGGGAGGTGTTCATGGTGCGGGTCTCAAGTTCTGGCGTGGCGGGTCGAAGATGCCGTGAAGGACGAGGTCGGGCTTCAGAACGGCGACACGTTCATGAAAAAGCGCGTGAGCCAGCCCACGGTCTGGGCCTCGTGGCTCGGGCCGCGGCCCTTGGACTCCACGCGCACATTGGCCACGGCGCTGGAGTTGACGAGGTTGCCGGGCAGGATGGCCAGCGGGTCGATGGTGCCGGTGAAGCGCAGCACGTCCACGTTGTGGTTCAGGCCGATCTGCTTCTCGCCCACCACCAGCAGGTGGCCGTTGGGCAGCAGCTCGGCCACGGTGGCGGTGATGGTCCCCGAGAAGGTGTTGGCTGCCTCGGTACCGCCCTTGCCGGAGAAGTCGGCCTCGCTCGAAGCACCGATGCGCAGGCGGTTCTCGGCCGCGGTGCCCGGGAACTTGAAGCCCGGGAGCATGGTGATGCCGCCCTCGATGCTGCTGGCCCGGTTGGCCGTGGAGCTGGATTTCTGGCTGGCCGTGACGTTCTCGACGATGCGGATGGTCACGATGTCGCCAACCTGGCGCGCGCGCCGGTCCTCGAAGCTCGCGCGGTAGGTCGTGGGCTGGAACAGGCTGCCCGAGGGCAGGCGCGTGGCCGGCTGGGCCGGCTGCTGCGCCAGCGCGGGCGCGGCGAAGTCCACCTGGGCCGGCTTGGGGGTGGCAGCGCAGCCGGCGAGCAGGGCCGCGCCGAGGAGCAGGAGGAGGTGCTTCATCACAGTTGTCCCAGCTTCTGCAGCATCTGGTCCGAGGTCTGGATGGCCTTGGAATTCATCTCGTAGGCGCGCTGGACCTGGATCATGGTCACGAGCTCCTGCACCACGTTGACGTTGGAGGTCTCCAGGAAGCCCTGCATCAGCTGGCCCAGGCCGTTGAGGCCGGGCGTGCCGGTGTTGGGCTGGCCCGAGGCGGCGGTCTCGGCGTAGAGGTTCTGGCCGCGCGGCTCCAGGCCGGCGGGGTTGATGAAGCTGGCCAGCGCGATGGTGCCGACGGGCTGCGGCGCGACCTGGCCCGCGATGGTGGCCGTCACGTTGCCGTCGGCCGAGATGGCCAGGCTGGTCGCATTGGCCGGCACGGTGATGCCGTTGGCCACGGGCAGGCCGTTGCTGGTCACGATCTGGCCCTGCGCATTGACCTGGAAGGCGCCGTCGCGGGTGTAGTTGATCGTGCCGTCGGGCATGGTGATCTGGAAGAAGCCGTTGCCCTGGATGGCCACGTCCAGGTTGTTGCCCGACTGCTGCAGGCTGCCCTGCGTGAAGTTGCGGCTGGTGGCCACGGTGCGCACGCCCAGGCCCACCTGCAGGCCTGTGGGCAGCTGCGACTGCTCGGAGGTGGCCGAGCCGGCCTGGCGCAGGTTCTGGTACATCAGGTCCTCGAACACGGCGTGCGAGCGCTTGAAGCCGTTGGTGGACGAGTTGGCCAGGTTGTTCGAGATGACGTCCAGCTGCATCTGCTGGGCTTCCATGCCGGTCTTGGAGATCCAGAGGGAATTGAACATGGTGAGGTCCTCGGGGGAAAGGCTCAGCCCTGCAGGCTGAGCAGCTGGCCGGCGGAGCGGTCGTTGGATTCGGCGGTCTGCAGCAGGCGCATCTGCTGCTCGAACTGCCGGGCGGTCTGGATCATGCCCACCATGGTCTCCACGGCGTTCACGTTGGAGCCCTCGAGCACGCCGATCAGCATGCGGGCGTTGCCGTCGTTGGGCAGCTGCGCCCCCGAGGCCGCGCGGAACAGGCCGTCGCCGCCGCGCTTGAGCGGATCGTCGGGCGTGGGCGTGGCCAGCTTGAGGCGGGCCACCACATTGGAGGGCTGGTTGCCGGTCTTGGCGCTGATGGTGCCGTCGAAGCCCAGGCTGCTCACCGAGTCCTGCGGCAGCTGGATGGGCGTGCCTCCGTCGGAC
>JAYNNS010000139.1:0-7575 GCA_038112835.1 Curvibacter sp.
GCCTTCGACCGCATCGACCAGTCCATCGCCATGGGGGCGCTCTTCACGGCCTACCACCTGGGCGCCAAGGCCATCGTGGCGCTGACCGATTCCGGCTCCACCGCACTGTGGATGAGCCGCCATCGCATCCACATCCCGATCTATGCGCTCACGCCCAAGGTCGCCACGCAGCGCAAGATGACCCTGTACCGTAACGTCAGCCCCCTGCTCATGGACACCAGCGCCGACCGCGACACCGCCCTGGAGCAGGCCGAGAAGCACCTCAAGGCCCGCGGCATCGTGCAAAGCGGTGACATCTACGTGATCACCTGCGGCGAGCCCATGGGGGCGCCCGGCGGCACGAACATGCTCAAGATCTGCCGCGTGGCCTGAAAACTCGCGAATAAATCTGCTGCGCGACCCGATCACCGCGTTGGGCGGTGTTGGCTGCGGCCGCTGCGCTTAACTTTCGCCCAGCGAAAGTGAGCCTAAGCCGCAACTGCGATGTCGCCATCCTCACGTACTTCAAGTACGTTCCGGTGGCTGCGCTCCGTCCGCCTTGCGCTCGGGCCGCTCGCTACGATTTCTTCACGAGTTTCGCGCCTGACGAGTTGGTGGGTATTTACCGGGAAGATAAAATCACGGGTTACCAACCTGTTACCAACTTTTCCAGGGGAATCCTCATGCCACTCGTCTCGATGCGCGAGCTGCTGGACCACGCTGCCGCCAATGGCTACGGCATTCCGGCCTTCAATGTCAACAACCTGGAGCAGGTCCAGGCCGTGATGGCCGCGGCCGACGAAGTCGGCGCGCCCGTCATCCTGCAGGCCAGTGCCGGTGCCCGCAAATACGCGGGCGAACCTTTCATCAAGCACCTGATCCAGGCGGCGATGGAAGCCTATCCCCACATCCCCCTGGTCATGCACCAGGACCACGGCACCACGCCCAAGGTCTGCGAAGGCGCCATCGCCCTGGGCTTCGGCTCGGTCATGATGGATGGCTCGCTGCGCGAGGACGGCAAGACGCCGGCCGACTTCGACTACAACGTCAACGTCACGCGCACCGTGGTCGAGATGGCGCACAAGGTCGGCGTCACCGTCGAGGGTGAGCTCGGCTGCCTGGGCAACCTCGAGACCGGCGACGCCGGTGAGGAAGACGGCATCGGCGCCGAAGGCAAGCTGGACCACAGCCAGATGCTGACCGACCCCGAGGAGGCGGCCCAGTTCGTCAAGGCCACCCAGCTCGACGCCCTGGCCATCGCCATCGGCACCAGCCACGGCGCCTACAAGTTCAGCCGTCCGCCCACCGGCGACATCCTGGCCATCAGCCGGGTCAAGGAAATCCACCAGCGCATCCCCAACACCCACCTGGTGATGCACGGCTCCTCCTCCGTGCCGCAGGAACTGCTGGCCATCATCAACCAGTACGGCGGCAAGATGAAGGAAACCTATGGCGTGCCCGTCAAGGAAATCCAGGAAGCCATCAAGCACGGCGTGCGCAAGATCAACATCGACACCGACATCCGCCTGGCGATGACCGGCGCGGTGCGCAAGTTCCTGGCCGAGAACCCGGACAAGTTCGACGCCCGCGAGTGGCTCAAGCCCGCGCGCGAGGCCGCCAAGGCCGTCTGCAAGGCGCGTTACCTGGAGTTCGGCTGCGAGGGCCAGGGTGCCAAGGTCAAGGGCGCCACGCTGCAGATCATGGCCCAGCGCTATGCCAAGGGCGAGTTGGCCCAGGTGGTGAACTGACCCTCGATCGCGAACTTGCGATAATCATGGGCCCGGCGCCACGCGCGCCGGGCTTTTTGTTTTTGGCCTTTTGTTTTCAGAGCTGCCCATGACGAATGCCCTGCACACCTCCAGCATCAGCTCCCTGCCCCTGCTCGCGCGCGGCAAGGTGCGCGACAACTACGCCGTGGGCGAGGACCGCATCCTCATGGTGGCCTCGGACCGCATCAGCGCCTTCGACGTCATCATGGGCGAGCCCATCCCGGGTAAGGGCGAGCTGCTCACGAAGATGGCGCTGTTCTGGTTTGGCCAGCTCGGCCACATCTGCCCCAACCACCTCACAGGCGAGAGTCCCGAGAGTGTGGTCAAGCCCGAAGAGGTGGCCCAGGTGCGCGGCCGCGCCATGCTGGTCCAGCGTCTCAAGCCCATCCCGGTCGAAGCCGTGGTGCGCGGCTACCTGGCCGGCAGCGGCTGGGCCGAGTACCAGGCCGGCCACTCGGTCTGTGGTGTCAAGCTGCCTGCGGGCCTGAAGAACGCCAGCCAGCTGCCCGAACCCATCTACACCCCCGCGGCCAAGGCCGAGGTCGGCGAGCACGACGAGAACATCACCTACGACAAGACGGTGCAGATGATCGGCCCGGCGCTGGCTGCGCAGATCCGCGACATCTCCATCGCGCTCTACAAGGCCGCGAGCGAGATTGCCCTGAAGAAGGGCATCATCATCGCCGACACCAAGTTCGAGTTCGGCCTCGACAAGCAAGGTCAGCTCGTGCTCATGGACGAAGTGCTCACGCCCGACTCCTCGCGCTACTGGCCGGTCGAGGGCTACAAGGAGGGCTCGAATCCGCCGAGTTACGACAAGCAGTTCCTGCGCGACTGGCTGGAGACGGCCACCGTCGACGGCCAGCCCTGGGGCAAAAAGGCGCCGGCGCCTGCGCTGCCGGCCGAAGTGATCGAGAAGACCGCGGCCAAGTACCGCGAGGCCCTGACCCGTCTCACCACCTGAGCGCCACGCGCAACAAGGCGGCAAAACCAGGGCACCCGCGGAACTGGCTCCGCCAGTCCGCCGGGTGCGCCCCCCTCCCGCCGCAGGCGAGAGAGGGGCTGAGAGCTGCGGCTCCAAGCCTGCCTGCGCAGGCTTGGACAGCTTGAAGGGCCACGGACTCTGGCCTTGAGCATCGAGGGGCGCAGCGCCTCGGGGGGGTCTCAATTCAAGGCCATGCTGAGCTTGCGCCGGTAGGCCGAGACCAGGGCTGCTTGCTCATCCTGTTCCACCGTGGCATGGCCAGCCAGCTCGATGCCGCCGGCGCTCTTGCCGCTGGCCTCGGGTGCGGCGGCCTTGGGCTTGGGCGGGGTCAGGAGCTCCAGGATGGCGATGAAGGTCTTGCGCGGTGCCTCTTCGTCCCACTTCTTGTCGCGCATGATGATCTCCAGCAGCTCGTCCAGGGCCGCGACCCATTCGTTGGCGGCCATGAGCACACGCGCCTTGGCAAAGCGGGCGGCGAAATCGCGCTTGTTGGCGGCGATGGCCTCGTCGAACTTCTGCAGCGGCCACTGGCCACGCGGGTCGTTGCCGACGAACTCCAGCGCGTTGAGCCACTGCTGCAGGGCCTCGAACTGAAGCGGCACGGGGATGCGTGACAGGGTGGGTGCCAGCTGCGCCGCGGCCTGGTCCAGGTGGCCGGTGCCGATCAGCAGCTTCACATAGTCGTAGCGCAGCTCGTCGTTGGCCGGGTCGGCCTGCAGGGCCTGGGCCATGCGCGCCAGCGCGCTGTCCAGATCGCCGGCCTCCAGGTGCTCCTGGGCCTGCTCGGCATCGGCCTGGGCCTGCAGCTGGTCCTCGCCCGGCAGGTGCTTGTCGAGGAACTCGCGCAGCTTGCCTTCGGGCAGTGCGCCCATGAAGCCGTCCACAGGCTTGCCGCCCATCATGAGCACGCAGGTCGGGATGCTGCGGATGCCGAAGGCCGCAGCCAGCTCCTGCTGCTCGTCGGAATTGATCTTGGCCAGCACGAAGCGGCCCTCATAGGCCGCCTCGAGTTTCTCGAGCACGGGCCCGAGGGATTTGCAGGGGCCGCACCAGGGGGCCCAGAAGTCCACCAGCACGGGCACGGAGAGGGAGGCATGGATGACTTCGGTTTCGAAGTTTTCGGTGGTGATGTCGATCATGGGGGCTGATCCGGGGCGGGAAAGTAAAATTCAGGTCTGATCATTTGCGGGGCAGACCGCAGCCGCACCGCGGCCAGCGCTGTCCTCCACACTATGAAACCACTCATCGGCGTCGTCATGGGTTCCAGTTCGGACTGGGACACCATGCAGCAGGCAGTCCAGATTCTCCACCACTTTGGCATCGCGCACGAAGCCCGGGTGGTGTCGGCGCATCGCATGCCCGACGACATGTTCGCCTATGCCGAGGCGGCGGCCGGCCGCGGGCTCCAGGCCATCATCGCCGGCGCCGGTGGCGCCGCCCACCTGCCGGGCATGCTGGCTTCCAAGACCCCGGTGCCCGTGCTGGGCGTGCCGGTGCCCAGCAAGCATCTGCAGGGCGTGGATTCGCTGCACAGCATCGTGCAGATGCCCAAGGGCATCCCTGTGGCCACCTTTGCCATCGGCCAGGCCGGCGCGGCCAATGCCGCGCTCTTCGCCGTGGCCATGCTGGCCAACCAGGACACGGCCCTGCGCGCCAAACTCGAGGCCTACCGTGCCGAGCAGACGGCCCACGCGCGCGGCATGAGCCTGCCGCCGGCACTATGAGCCGCGCCCCGCTTTCCGGTCGCATCCTGCCCGGCACCCTGGTAGGCGGCCAGCCCGCCACCCTGGGCGTCATGGGCGGTGGCCAGCTCGGCCGCATGTTCGTGCACGCCGCCCAGCGCATGGGCTACTTCACGGCCGTGCTCGATCCCGATCCGTCCAGCCCGGCCGGGCTGGTGAGCCACCACCACATCCAGACCGCCTACCTCGACGAGCAGGGCCTGGCCCAGCTCATGCAGCGCTGCGCGGCCATCACCACCGAGTTCGAGAACGTGCCCGCGCCCGCCCTGCTCACGCTGGGTGCTCACCGACCCGTGGCGCCGGCCGCCCAGGCCGTGGCCATCGCCCAGGACCGCGCGCAGGAAAAGGCGCACTTCATGCGTTGCGGCGTGCCCGTGGCGCCGCATGCGGTGATCGAGACGGCGCAACAGCTCGCGGCCGTGCCGGACGCGCTGCTGCCCGGCATCCTCAAGACCGCGCGTCTGGGCTACGACGGCAAGGGGCAGATCCGCGTCAAGACGCGCGCCGAACTCGTCGCGGCCTGGGACGCGCTCAAGCAGGTGCCCTGCGTGCTCGAGAAGATGCTGCCGCTGGTGGCCGAGTGCTCGGTCATCGTGGCGCGCGGCGCCGACGGCCAGATGGTGAATTTCCCCGTGCAGCGCAACCTGCACCGCGAGGGCATCCTGGCCGTGACCGAGGTCTACGAGGGCAACATCGCGCCCGCGCTCGCGGCCCAGGCCGTCGAGGCGACCCAGTCCGTGGCCGCCGGCCTGGGCTATGTGGGCGTGCTCTGCGTGGAGTTCTTCGTGCTGGCCGACGGCTCGCTGGTGGTCAACGAGATGGCGCCGCGCCCGCACAACAGCGGTCACTACAGCCTCGACGCCTGCGACCACTCGCAGTTCGACCTGCAGGTGCGTACCCTGGCCGGCCTGCCCCTGGTGCAGCCGCGCCTGCACAGCCCGGCCATCATGCTCAACCTGCTGGGCGATGTCTGGTCCGCGCACGCCGGCACCCCGCCCTGGGACCGCGTGCTCGCCCTGCCCGGCACGCACTTGCACCTCTACGGCAAGCTCGAGGCCAAGCCCGGCCGCAAGATGGGCCATCTCAACATCACCGGCCCCTCTGCGGACGAGGTGCGCGCCACGGCGCTGGCAGCGGCCCAGCTCCTGGGCATCGCGCCGTTCTGAAGTCCGGACCGCGATGATCCTCGACGGACGCGACCCGGCTGCCGTGCAGCGCGCCGCCCAGGCCCTGCGCGCGGGCCGGCTCGTGGGCCTGCCGACCGAGACGGTCTACGGCCTGGCCGCCGATGCAGACCAGGATGCCGCCGTCGCCCAGATCTTTGCCGCCAAGGGCCGGCCCAGCGACCATCCGCTGATCGTGCACGTGGCCGATGCGCGCGGCGTCGACCACTATGCGCAGGCGGTGCCCGAATTCGCCCGCGCGCTGCTGCAGCGTTTCTGGCCCGGCCCGCTCACGCTGATCCTGCCGCGTCGTCCCGGCGTGGCCGCGGCGGCGGCCGGTGGGCAGGAATCCATCGGCCTGCGTTGCCCCGCCCACCCCGTCGCCCATGCCTTGCTGCTGGCCGCGCGTGAACTCGGCGTGCAGGGCGTGGCCGCGCCCAGCGCCAACCAGTTCGGCCGCGTGAGCCCGACCACCGCCGCGCATGTGCAGGGTGAATTTGGCGCGGAGCTGCTGATCCTCGACGGCGGCGCCTGCGAGGTGGGCATCGAGTCGACCATCGTGGACTGCACGCGCGGTGTGCCCGTGCTGCTGCGCCCGGGCCGCATCACGCGCGAGCAGATCGAGGCGGTCTGCGGCCAGCGCCTGCGCGACAAGCATGAGCTCGCCGCGCCCGCGCCGCGCGCCTCGGGCACGCTGGAGGCGCATTACGCGCCCAGGGCCCAGGTTCGGCTCATGGACGGCCAGGCCCTGCAAACGGCGCTCGACGTGCTGGGGCCGGACTTCGACGGCGGCCAGGCCACCATCGCCATCTATGCACGCCGCATCCTGCGGCTGCCCTCGTCCCGGCTGCTCTACCGGCGCATGCCCGACGATGCCGCGGCGGCAGCGCAGCAGCTCTTCGCCGCCCTGCGCGACTTCGACGCCCAGGGCGTAAACCTGATCTGGGTCGAACAGCCGCCCCCGGGCCCGGACTGGGAAGGCGTGCGCGATCGCCTGCAGCGCGCGGCCGCGAGCTGAGCGCTCAGTCCTGGCGACCGTAGCGCAGCTTCATCACCAGGATGGCCAGGGCCAGCAGCAGCGTGATGGCGTTGGCCACCACCACGGGCCAGGCCGCCACGAGCAGGCCGTAGACCAGCCACAGCGCCACGCCTGTGGTGAAGGTGGCATACATGCCCAGCGAGATGCCGCTGACGTCGCGTGTACGGAAGGTGTGCAGGGCCTGGGGCAGGAAGCTCAGGGTGGTGAGGCTGGCCGCCACATAGCCGATCAGGTCGTCCATACTCACCTGCGGCGCTGGCGCGCCGTCCACTCCACCAGGGCCTCGAGCGCTGGCCGTGCGGCGCCGGCGTTCGGATGGTTGACCACGGCCACCAGCACATGGCGCCGGCCGTCCGGCGCGTGCACATAGCCGGCGATGGCGGCCACGTCGCGCAGGCTGCCGGTCTTGAGGTGGGCGCTGCCCTCGGCGCGCCAGCGCGCGGGGCGCAGCGTGCCGTCCAGCCCGCTGATGGGCAGGGAGCTCATGAGCTCGGGCATCAGCGGCGAGGCCCAGGCGTACTGCAGCAGGCGCGCCAGCGCCGTGGCGCTGATGCGGTCCTCGCGCGACAGGCCGGCACCGTTGCTGATCAGCGGTTCGCTGCCGCCCCCGAAGCGCTCGCGCCACCAGGCGCGCAGCAGCTCGCGCGAGGCCGTGGCCGTGCCCCGGCCCTGCTGCTGCAGGCTCAGGGTGAGAAAGAGCTGCTGCGTCATCACGTTGTTGCTGTATTTGTTGATGTCGCGCACCAGCTCGGCCAGCGGCGGCGATTCGAGCGCGAAGGCCGGCGCCAGCCCCTCGGGCACGCGGCCTTCGCGCACCCGGCCCTGCAGCTGGCCGCCGATGGCGCGCCACATGCCCTCGATGGCGCGCGGGCCGTAGCCGGCGGGGTCGGCCCAGGCC
>JAYNNS010000140.1:0-7479 GCA_038112835.1 Curvibacter sp.
GGGGGCTGAGGCTGGCGTGGTTTTTGGGCGAGGTCTAGGTGGTTGATGTGTGGGTGTTGGGGGGCCTGGTCGACCTGGGGGCCGTGCTGCCCTGCCCCGTGGGCGTGCGCGGCAGGCTGCGCCTGCTGCTCTCGCCCACCACCTTCATCGCCATGGACGTGGCCGTCTCGCGCGCGCAGGGCAGCCGCCTGGGCCTGCAGTGCCTGCACATCGACCTCGACAGCATGACCCATCTGCGCCAGCTCATGGAGCACAACGCGCAGGACCCGGCCCTGCTGGGGCGCGAGCTCGGGCTGCTGGTCGGCAGCGCGGCCTGAAGGCCCAGGGCGCGCTGCCGCCGCGCGCCGGAGGCCTTAGGCATCTTCCCCGGTGGCCTGGCGTGTCAGCGCGGCCTGCGCCGTGAGCCAGGCGCAGAAGGCCTGGACTTCGGGCCGCGTGCTGCTGCGCGCGGCGACGATGAGCCAGTAGGCCATGGGGGAGTCGAGCCGCGAACCCGGCAGCACTTCCACCAGATCCCCCGTGGCCAGGCTGTCGGCCACGAGTGGCATGCGCGCCAGCGCCACGCCCTGGCCGGCCAGCGCCGCCTGGGCGATCTGGTAGGCGTAGCCGAAGTAGAGCCAGCGCTTGGGCTCGAGTTTCTTCCGGCCCTGCACGCCCAGCCAGTGGCGCCAGGTCAGCCAGAGCATGGCCTGGCTGTGCTGCGGCTCGTGGGCCTCGATCAGCGTGAAGTGGGTGAGATCTTCCGGACGCTGGAGCGCGCGCCCGTTCTTGAGCAGCCAGGGGCTGGCCACGGGCGTGATCTGCTCGCCGAAGAGATGCACGGCATGGTCCGGCACCCTGTCCGTCTGGGTGTAGCGCAGCACCAGGTCCACATCCGAGGTCTCCAGGTCCACCAGCGCATCGGAGGCGTCGATGCGGATGTCGATGTCCGGGTGCGCGCTCTGGAAGGCCTCGAGCCGCGGGATCAGCCACATGGAGGCGAAGGAGGCCCAGGTGCTGATGGCCACGCTCTTGCGGCCCGTGCTGCGCCGGATCTGCAGCACCGCGCTGTCGATGCGCTCCAGCGAGGGCAGCACGGCCTGCAGCAGCTGCGCGCCCGCTGCGGTGAGTTCCACCGCGCGCGTATGGCGCAGGAAGAGGCTCACCCCCACCTCGTCCTCCAGGGCCTGGATCTGGCGCGTCACCGCGCTCTGCGTCAGCGCCAGTTCTTCCGAGGCGGCGCGGAAGTTCAGGTGCCGGGCCACGGCCTCGAAGGCGCGCAGCTGGCCGACCGTGAGGGGGCGGGTGCGGGACGAGGTGTCGAGGGCGGACATGGCGATACCGGCGGGGGCTTGATTGATGCGAAAAAGGAATCAATAGCCTAGCGCGAATTCAATAGACGGGCCAGGGGAATTTCCAGATCATGCATTGCCGAACACCCTCAATCCGGAGTTTGCAATGTCTACCTCGCTGGATGCCAAACTGCAACAATCCCGGGAGGCCGGCGGCCGCACCGGCCCCTGGCAGCTCGCCCCCGGCCGCGCCCTGAGCCTCTACCCCCGCCATGACGGCCTGCTGCGCATCACGCACGGCCGCGCCTGGGCCACGCTGGACATGCCGCCGCGCGGCCGGCGCCAAGAGGCCGGCGACCACTGCCTGCAGGCGGGCGAGCAGCTGCCGGTGCGTGCCGGCCGGCATCTGGTGTTCGAGTCGCTGGACCCGGTGCCCTTGTGCTTCGAGTGGCTGCCGGCCCCGGCCGTCGAGCCCCTGCCGGTGGCACCGCGCGGGCACGCGCTCGGGCCGGCCTGGCTTGAGTTCCGGCAGGCGACGGGCCAGACCGGTCGCGCCCTGCTGCGCCTGCTCCGGGGGCTGCTGCGCAGCCTGCCCTGGTGGCTGGGCAGCGGCTTCAGGCTGCACCGGCGCTGAGCGGATCCCGAAGGATGTCCGGCCCGTGCCCCCGGCCGCTCCCCTTCGGGAGCCGGCGGGTGGGGATGCGCCGTGCCGCTGTCTGTGCTCAGTCCGCCTTGAAGCCGGTCGCCGCCACGGCCTTGCCCCAGGTCACGGTGTCGGCCGCGATGATGCGGGCGAAGGCCTCGGCCGTGGTGCCGGTCACGCGAAAGCCCGCGTCTTCGAGCTTGGCGCGCATCGCCGGGTCGGTCACGGCCTTCTGCACGTCGGAGCTGAGCCGCGACAGGATCTCGGGCGGCGTGCGGGCCGGCGCCACGATGCCGAACCAGGAACTGAACTCCAGCGTCGGATAGCCCTGCTCCTTGATCGTGGGCACGTCGGGCAGGGCCGCGGCGCGCGCCGGGCCGGTGGTGCCCAGGGCCAGCAGCTTGCCGGCCTTCACATTGGGCGCGGCCAGGCCCACGCTGGCGAAGACGCCCTGGACATCGCCACTGAAGAGCCCGCCCAGCGCGTCGGCCGTGCTCTTGTAGTGCACGGCCTCCGGCTTGAGCTTGACCGCCTCGCCGAACATGAACGCGCCGAAATGGCCCGGCGTGCCTGCGCCGAAGGTGGCCATGAAGAGCCCTTTCTGCTGCTGCACCCAGCTCACGAACTCCTTCACGTTCTTCGCCGGCACCTTCTGCGGGTTGACCAGCAGGGCAAAGTCGGCGCTGACCACCTGGCTCACGGGCGCGAAGTCCTGCGCCGGGTTGTAGGGCAGCTTGTTGTAGCTGCTGGGCGCGATGCTGAGCTGGCCGGTCTCGCCCAGCATCAGTGTGTAGCCGTCGGCCGTGGCGCGCGCGGCCTCGCTGGCGGCGATCAGGCCGCCCGCGCCGGGCTTGTTGTCCACGATCACGCCTTGGCCGCCCCAGCCTTCGGAGAGCTTCTGCGCCAGCAGGCGCGCCACGATGTCGGGGCCCGTGCCGGCCGGGAAGCCGACGATGATGCGCACGGGGCGATTCGGGTAGGCAGTCTGCGCCTGCACGCCGACGGCGCTCAGGCCCGCCAGCAATGCAGCGCCGGCGACGAGGGCGCGGCGCAGGGGGGAAGTGGTTTTCATGCGTTGTCTCCTGTTTTGAAAGAATGAAGCGGGTCAGTTCACGGTGAAAAACTGCATCTCCACGCGCTCGGGCCGACGCACGCCGCTGCCGATGAACAGGCGTTCGGCGATCCAGGCCAGCGCGGGCGAGGCGGTCTCGAAGCTCGGGCTGCAGCGGAAATAGACCTGGGCCGGGTCCACGGGCTCGCCGCGCAGCAGGCGTGCGGTGACCTCGGGGGCGGCCGCGCGCAAGGCGCGGTTGCGCACATAGATCAGGTCACCGGCGTCGGTCTCCAGCACGTAGCGCGCGTCGAGTTCGGCCAGGCGCGGGCTGACAATGAGCTGGTAGTCGGCGCCGCCGGGCAGCACGCGCGCTGTCCAGCCCTGGCCGCGGGCCTCGCCGCCGAGGATGGGGATGAGGCGGCGCTGGCCGTGCACGGTGGAGCCGACTTCCTGTGGAGCGGCGACGTGGACCGAGAGCTCGGCAAAAAATTCCAGGGTGGGGGCGCAAAGAGACATCTCCGCAGCTTAGGCCGGACGCTCCCGATACGCTGTCATCCCTTAAGATGACAGAACATCAAAAGCAGACAGAGCGAGGAGACGCATGCGCAAGTGGACCTGCAACAGCAGCGCCAGCGGCACGGGCCGTCATGCCCAGCTGCTGGCCGGGCTCATCCACCAGCTCGGGCAGCCGCGTTTCCGCTCCACCCTGCTCGAGACCCTGCAGCCCCTGGTGCCTGCGGCCTCCTATTCGGTCTACCGTACGGGACGCCACAGCGTGCCGCAGCTTTTTCTCTCCGGCAGCCTCGGCGTGCCCGACACCACCCGCGACTGCTGGCAGGCCTATCTCTCGGGCCCCTACCGCAGCGACCGCACGCTGGTCGCCGAGGCGCAGAGCGAGGAACAGCCGCTGCTCTGCCACCTGACGGCGCAGGAGGTGCCGGCCCAGCACCGCACACGCGTCTACGAGGCGCATGGCGTGGCCGAGCGCGTCTCGGTGGTGCAGGCGCGCGAGGACGGGCTTTTTGCCGTGAACTTCTACCGGCACCAGCACCAGTTGCCCTTCAGCGATGCGCAGGTAGCCGACTTCGAGGCGCTGGCGCCGGCCCTGCTGGCGCTGGCGCGCAAGCACGTGGCCCTGGAGAGCGGGGAAGCCTCACCGGCGCAGCGCCTGCTGGCCCTGCAGCCCGCGCTGACGCCGCGCGAGCTGGAGGTCTGTGTGCGCCTGTTGCGCGGTATGACCTACGACGGCATCGCCGCCGACCTGGGTCTGAGTGTGCCCAGTGTCAAGACCTACCGCAACCGCGCCTTCGAGCGCCTGGGCATCCACTTCCGCAACGAGCTGTTCGCGCTCGTGCTCAGCACGCCAGTGACCCGGCATTGAAGCTTCGGTTCAGGCGTAGGTCACCCAGTCCGTGAGGTCCGGGTGGTCCAGGTGGGGCAGGGTGTTGAAGCTGATCAGGCTGTGGCGCTTGGGGTTGTAGTCGAACTGCGTGAGCGCGCTGTTGCGGATGCGCAGATTGAGCTCGATCGTGGTCTCGGGCGTGGTGCCCAGCACATGGCCCACGGCGGTGGCGATCGGGCCGCCGCTGGAGACGATGAGCACGTTGCCCTCGTGCTTGCTGCGAACCTGTTCCAGCGCGTCCGTCACGCCGGCGAGGAAATCCGCATAGCTGGGCATGCCCCGCGGGCTGACCACGCCGTTCATCCACTGGCGCAGGCCGTCGCGCAGCAGGCGGAAATGATGGCGGTAGAGCTCCGGCGTGTCCGGCTTCTGTAGCGCTTGCGGGTGGATGGCGGCGATCACCGCTTCGCTGTCGTATTCGTTGAGGCCGGTCAGGGCAATGGCCTGCTGGTCATAGCCCGCACCGGCCGCGATGCCGGCCCAGGTCTGGGCGTGGCGGCGCAGCGTGCCGGTGTACACGGCATCGAAACGCAGGCCACGTTCGCGCCAGTACTGGCCCAGGCGCTCGCTCTGCCGGCCACCCAGTTCGCTGAGCTGGTCGTAGTCCGCCGCGCCGAAGGAGGCCTGGCCGTGGCGCACGAGGTAGAGGGTTCCCATGGGGGGATTGTGGCCAGGGCGGCTTGCGCGGGCAGTCGCCGGTGGGACTGGTGAGCCGATGCGAGTCCATGGACAGGAGTGCTGCGATTTGCAAGGAAATGCAAGAAATCCAGACGATTTTTGGGCTGCAATGAGTTACCCCTAGGGGTAACTCATCGTCTTTTAAGGAGGTTCCCATGAAAAAAGCAATGATTGCTTGTGCTGCGGCCATGACGGTTTCCGGTGCAGCCCTGGCCCAGACAGGTTTCTACGTGGGTGTCGATGTCGGTGCGGCCACAGTCAAGGACCGGGCACAGGAACTGGCCAGTGCCCTGGTCGACGAACTCGGAGGCTCCGCTGCCGTGACCCAGGACACCGGGGTTGGTTTTGCCCGATTGCACGGCGGCTACCAGATCAACCGCTACGTCGCAGCCGAACTGGGCTACCTGCGCACCGGTGAGGCTGCTGCCAATTTCTCGGGCGTGTCCGGTGGCTCGGTTGCCTACCGTGGCAGCGCCAAGCTGTCGCTGAACGGCTTTGACCTCTCCGCCGTGATCAAACCCTTCGAGCAGAGCGGCCTGGATCGCCTGTTCTTCCGGGTCGGTATGACCAGCTATGAGACCAAGCTGGCGGTATCTGCGACGGGTGGTGGCGCTGCTGCTGCGGGCACGGCGAAGGAGAGCGGGACCGGCACGATCCTGGGGGTGGGCTATGACCTGCCCGCGGGGCCAGGCGTGGTGCGCTTCCAGCTGAACACCCTGCAGAGGATCTCGGGTGTTTCTGATAACAGTTCCACCGCGTTCGGTGCGGGCTATCTCTGGAAATTCTGAGGGGCTGGCCGCTCACTCCTCCGGACAAGGCGCGCCCTACGGGGCGCGTTTTGTTTGGGGCTGTCAGGCCTCCGGAGGCGTGCGCTAGCCGCGGCTGCTGATCTCGACCATCCCGCCCGGGGTCTGCAGGCGGGCACGCAGACGGGCGGGCCCGGCTTGCACGGGCAGGACCAGGCCGATGGCCCGCAGGCCGGCCGCCAACTCTCGGGCCTGTGGGTGCTGCAGCTCCAGCGCGGCCAGCGTGACCCCGCTGACGGGCATGGCTGCGGCCGGATGCACCTCACCCCACTGGATCAGCGTGGGCAGCAGGCCGTCGTACAGGCGCCGGCCGTCGGGCCGTCGGGCCGTACCGTAATCTGCCATTGCAGCAGGCCTTGTGGCGTGGGGCGTGAGGCCGCGATGACCTCGCCGCGATCCAGTCCTTGTGCCTGCAAGACGCCCACTGCGGCGTCGGCATCGTCGACCCGCGCGACCCAGTGCACGAGCTGCGGGCCCTCGCGGCACAGGCGGGTTTGCAGCGCCTCGTCATCCAGATCGAACCAGCGCCGGCGTCCCGGATCGGGTGCGGCGGGGTCGATGGCGATGATCTCGAAATAGGCCCGCGGGAAGTCGGCGCTGGCGATGCTGAAGAGCCGGTTGTGCGTGCCCATCAGCGCATGCTGACCGCCGGGGCCGGGCGTGAGGCCCAGCGTGGCCTCGCACCAGGCCACGCCGTCGTCCAGCGTGGCTGCGGCGACGACGAGGTGGTCCAGCCCGGTGTTCACAGGTGCACGTCGCCCGTGATGCAGGTCTGCACCTGCCCGCCCACCCAGACCTGGCCGGCCTGGTCGCGCTCCAGCAGCACGCGGCCTGCGCGCTCCAGGCAGGTGCCTTGCGCGGCGATGTAGCGCGTGCCGATATGGCCTTCGGCCATGAGCCACTGCGCGAGGCTGGCGTTGAGGCTGCCGGTGACCGGGTCTTCGGTGATGCCCACGGGGGCGGCGAAGGCGCGCACCTCCAGGTCGGGCGTGGCCAGCTGCGGTGCGTCGTCGGCATGGTCGGCGAAGGCGCGGGCCTCGCGGCTGCTGCGGGCGATCAGCTGCACGGCGGCCGGTGCGGTGGTGAGCGCGGCCACGCCCACCTTCTGGCCGAGTTCGCGCAGGCGCGTGTGGTCGGGCGTGAGTGCGAGCACGGTGTCGGCGCTGTCGAGCAGCAGGCCCAGCCAGTTGGGGCCGTTGTCCAGCAGCTGCGCGGTGCGGATCTGCGCGGGCTTGAGGCCCAGGGCCTGCGCCACGCCGGCCAGCAGCTGGGGCGCGGGCGTGCTGCGCCTGAGCGGCGGCGCGGCGAAGGCGAGCTGATGGCCCGCACGGCGGATGGGCACCAGGCCCACGGCGCATTCCTGGACGATGCGCTGGGCATCGCGCGGCGTGCCGCCGTGGTCCAGCCAGGCCTGGCAGCTGCCCAGGGTCGGATGGCCGGCGAAGGGCAGTTCCCCACCGGGCGTGAAGATGCGCACGCGGTAGTCGGCCCCGGCCTGGGTGGGCGGTAGCAGGAAGGTGGTCTCGGACAGGTTGGTCCAGCGCGCGAAGCGCTGCATCTGTTCATCGGAGAGGCCGGTGCCGTCCAGCACCACGGCCAGCGGGTTGCCCCAGTAGGGCGTGGTG
>JAYNNS010000141.1:0-2836 GCA_038112835.1 Curvibacter sp.
GTCTTCGCTTCAACACAACGTCAATGCTGCAGATCCACAAGGAACTGGAAGAGTCCGCTGCGATGAGTGGAGCCTCCTGGGGAACTACGTTCCGCCGGATCATCTTGCCTCTGCTCAAGCCGGGACTGGTGGCTGGCTGGATCTACGTCATGATCGTCTCAATCCGTGAACTCTCCAGCTCTATTCTGCTGTACAGCCCGGGTACAGAAGTGGTCTCCATCATCATCTGGGAGCTCTGGGAGAACGGCCAATATGTGGAGCTATCAGCACTCGGCGTGCTGTTCATCCTGACTCTTCTCGTGCTGGTGTCGTTTGCCCAGTACGTCGGTAAAAAATTTGGAATCAAGGAACATTAAGATGTTGAAAGTCGAATCGCTGTATACCGAATACGTCAATGAACTGGGGCAGCCCGTCAAGGCAGCCCAGAACGTGAGCATCGAAGTACCTGAAGGGCATTTCTTTACGCTGCTGGGCCCGAGTGGCTGCGGAAAAACCACGACACTTCGCTCGATTGCCGGACTCGAACGGCCCAAGTCGGGGGAGATCAGCGTCAACGGTGTTGCGGTCTACTCTGGCGGTAGGAATGTCTTCGTGCCGCCGAATCAGCGTGGCTTCGGCATGGTCTTTCAGTCCTACGCGATCTGGCCGCATATGGACGTGTTCACGAATACAGCTTTTCCGCTCCAAGTTGGTTCGAAGAAGTTGAGCCGTGGTGAGATAGAAGCCAAGGTCATGAGGGTGCTGAAAGCTGTGCAGCTGGATCACCTGAGGGATCGTGAGGCTACCAAGCTGTCTGGTGGGCAGCAGCAGCGCTTGGCACTTGCGCGCGCGCTGGTGATGGAGCCCAAGCTGTTGCTTCTGGATGAACCTCTGTCCAACCTCGATGCCAAGTTGCGCGAGCTCATGCGCTTTGAGCTCAAGCGTCTTCAGCGCGAGTTGCGCATCACAACTGTCTATGTCACACATGACCAAAGCGAGGCGCTGGCGTTGTCGCACCATATTGCGGTTATGAATCAGGGGCAAATCCAGCAAGTCGGTACACCACGAGAAATCTACGAACGTCCCGTTAATCAGTTCGTCGCCGATTTTGTCGGCACCACCAATTTCCTTGAAGGTACGGTGCTGGGCCCTGATGGAGGGAATGATCTGCACGTGATTGATACGGAGATCGGTCAGCTGAGATCACATCTGGTGGAGACGATGCGGGCTGGCGAGAAGGTGAACCTGTCGGTCCGCCCTGAGGATGTCGAACTCTTCGAGCAGAAACCGAATGACAGCGCGACGCCTGCTATGCAGGCTATGGTTGACCAGAAGGTATTCCTGGGTGAAGCAGTCGATTTCCGTGTGAGGCTCAATGGCCGTACGCTGCTGTCGCGTGTGCATCCCTCGGTGAGAACCCCGGTCGGCGAACCGATCTGGGTGCGTATTCAGCCCGGTAAGAGTGTCGCGATGCGTGCAACCGACGCCCCGCTTCCTGTACATCATTAATACCAGGCAGCAGCTCACCAGATCCGATCTTTGCCTACAGTCATGTCTCAGGAAGATTTTCGAAAGATTAGCAGGCCCCGACAGACGCCAGCGGCGGAGGCGCCGGCCGACCGTTGGGGTGCCGACATCATCGTCGATCTGCTGCATCGCTATGGGTTACCTTATGCTGCGCTCAATCCCGGGGCCAGCTATCGTGGGTTGCACGACTCCATCGTCAACTACGGTGGCAACGTTCCTGAGATGATGCTGTGCCAGCATGAGGAGACTGCGGTTCAGATCGCCCACGGCTATGCCAAGGCGAGCGGCAAACCCATGGTAGCCATCTTGCACAACCTGGTCGGATTGTTGCATGCCAACATGGCGGTCTACTACGCCTACATCGACAGGGCACCGATCTTCATCGTTGGTGCCACAGGGCCGATGGACGAAAGCAAGCGTCGACCGAAGATCGATTGGATCCACACGGCCCAGAGCCAGGGTGCCGCCATCCGTGACTACACCAAATGGGACTATCAGCCAACAGTGGTGGATGGTGTGCCGGAAGCTTTTGCTCGCGCCTATTCGGTGATGATGACCGAGCCGCGTGGACCGGTCTACATGTGCTACGACGCCTGGCTTCAGGAGCAGAAGCTGGAGCATGAAATTCCATTGCCACCTCCAGGCTTTCAACCGGTTCCAAGTCGCATCGGTCCCGATCCGCAGGCCCTTGCCCGTGCCGTGGATACCTTGCTGAGCGCGCAGCGCCCGGTGATCCTGACGGAGTATTCCGGTCGCGAGGCCCAAGGATTCCATGATCTGGTCGCATTGGCTGAAACCCTGGGCGCGCCGGTGCACGACCTCAACGGTCGGCTCAACTTCCCGAGTTGTCATCCGCTGAACCTGAGCATGGACAAGTCCATGTTTCAGGAGGCAGACGTGGTGCTGTGCATTGATGTGCGTGACTGGGAGAAGCCCACCACCGCGCTTGCCAGCACCACCCGTGAGCTCACCACGCTGACGCCGCCGGGCTGCGCCTGGATCGACATCGGTTTCGGCGACCTGAACATCTCTGCCTGGGCCATGGACTACCAGCGGCTGCTGTATGCGGACCAGCGCATCGTGGCCGACACTATCGTGGCTGTGCCCCAGCTCACCGGACTGTTGCGGGAGCGTATCAGCGCCGATCCTGGGCTTTCCAAGCGCATCGCCGAACGCACGGCTGCCGTCGCCAAGCGCCACGCCGAGTTGCGCGCAGTCTGGGCGCGCCAAGCGTTGGAAGACCGTGAAGCCAGTCCGATCACTGTGCCGCGTCTGGCTTCCGAGGTCTGGGAGCAGATCAAGAACGAGGACTGGGTGTTGACGGCTGGCA
>JAYNNS010000141.1:2846-5761 GCA_038112835.1 Curvibacter sp.
TCTTCGGCCAGCATGTCCACATCGGCTGCCCCAGCGCCGACGAAGCCCTGGTGCGGGCGCGCAAGCTGTGGAACTTCGACCAGCCGCATCGCCACGCCGGCAAATCGCTGGGCACGGCCACGCAGTTCGGCATCTCGCTGGGCGTGGCACTTGCGCACCGCGACCAAGGCCGGCTGGTGGTAGACCTGCAGCCCGACGGCGACCTGATGTTTGACGCGGGCGCCATGTGGGTGGCCGCCAAGCACAAGATACCTATGTTGGTGGTCATGTACAACAACCGTGCCTACTTCAACGATTGGGAGCACCAGATTCGCATGGCGAAGAAGCGCGGGACTCCTGTGGATCGTGCCTACATCGGCATGGACCTGGACGATCCGCCGCCAGACTTTGCCACCATGGCACGCTCCATGGGTTGGTACGCCGAGGGGCCCATCGACAACCCTGCCGATATTGCCGCGGCACTCCAGCGCGCCATCCAGAAGGTCAAGGCTGGCCAGCCTGCGCTGATCGACACCATTACCCAAAAGCGATGAACACTGCATCCAAACCAACACAAAGCGTCGGCGTGATCGGCGCCGGCCGCATGGGGACTCCCATCATCGGCCACCTGGCCCGCAAGGGTTTCGCGACGATGGCCTGTGACGTGAACGCGGCCCGGGAGCAGCACGTCACCGCCCTCGGCGCGCGCTGGGTCGCGCAGGCCGCCGACCTAGCGCAAAGCGACGTGGTTCTGGTTTGTGTCGGCTTCGACGCCGAAGTGCGCGCGCTGTTCGGCGAAGGTGGCGCCCTCGCGGCGGCTAGGCCCGGCAGTATCGTCGCGATCCTCAGCACCATCCACCCCGACACCGTGCGCGCGCTGGCTGAAACGGCCGCCCCGCGTGGCGTGCGGGTGGTTGATTCCACCGTTTGCCGCGGCGGTGACGCGGCCGATCGCGGCACCCTGCTGTCCTTCGTGGGCGGCGACGAGGACGTGGTGGCGCGGCTCACGCCCGTGCTGCGTGCGTACTCTTCCGATGTGGTGCACACTGGTGGCGTCGGCACGGCGCAGGTCGCCAAGGCCGTCAACAACCTGATCCTGTGGGCCTGCCTGGTGGCTGACCACGAAGCCCTGGCGCTGGCGCGGCACCAGGGTGTGGATATCGAGGCGCTGCGCAAGGCGCTCATGATCTCCAGCTGCGCCAACGGCCCGCTGGAGAAATGGGGCACGCAAACCATGGCCTGGGCCGAAGACGACATGGCAATTGTGGCCGAGATGGCGTCGCAGGCCGGTATCGGTCTGCCTCAGGCAGCCGTCACCCGCGAAATCTGTCGCACTCTAAAACCTAAACGCTACCAACTGGAGAAATATGGACGCTAAAACTACCCCTGTGGCGGGCCCCGCTCAAAGCGGGGAGATCCGCAACGAATCCCACTACCACAGCAAGAAGAACCGTGTCTTCGTGCGTGGCATCGAGGGCGCCTACAGCCTGAAGACCGAGCTGGACCGTCTGCGCGCTGTACCGCGCGTGCGCAAGGGCTCGCAGATCAAGTTCAACGACGGCCCGCAGGCTTTCAGCCGCCATTACGTGGAGCCCAAGGACAACATCACCCAGACCTTCCACATCCACATGGAGGAATATGGTCCGGGCGGCCATTCGCAGAAACACGGCCACGTCAACGAGGCCGCCTTCTACATCCTGGACGGCGAAGGCTACGAGATTCACGACGGCGTGCGTTACGACTGGAAAGCTGGCGACGTCGCCATCGTGCACAACAACTGCGTGCACCAGCACTTCAACGCCAGCAACACCAAGCCGGCGCGTGCGCTCGTGATCAAGACCAAGCCCATGTACATGTTCATGAACATGCTGTTCCAGCACCAGGTGGAGCCCCGGCCCACCGAACCCGCGCCGGGTGGCGAGGGCTTCAAGGTGCGCGAACTGGACGAGGACTACAACCACCCCGAGCAGGGCTATTAAGGAGTAAATGACATGGCATGGAGCGAAGCCTACGCCTGGCTCAAGGGCGACCAGAACCAGGACCTGTATCAGCAGCTGCTGAACGACGCGCAGGAAATGCCCGCGCGCAACGCCAAGCGCAAGAAGATCGTGCATCCCGAGGACATGCCCTGGGAAATGTCGCGCCAGGGCATCCTGAAGCACCTGTTCAACGAAGGCATGAACACCCGTATCGAAACGGTGGACGCCTATATGCAGATCATTCCCGCGGGCAGCCATTCGGGCAAGCACCGCCACCTGGCCGAGGAGTGCGTCTACGTGCTCGAAGGCCGTGGTTACGACCTGCACCAGGACTGCGACGTCGAGATCACCGACACCTACCACTGGAAGCCGCAGGACAGGGTGCAGCGTTTCGAATGGGAAGCCGGCGACGTGATCTACATCCCGCCGAACACCATCCACCAGCACTTCAATGCCGATCCCAATCGACCGGTGCGTCTGATCTCGGCGATCAACCGCATCTTCAAGCATTGCGGTCTGAACGATCTGGAGCAGCTGGAAGACGCGCCCGAGTACCGCCCCAACATGAAGCTGACGGCAGAGAAGGTCACCGAATACCTGCGCAGCAAGGTGCCCGCCTGAGTCGCGGTCGAGAACAACAAGGAAGTTTGATGAGCCAAGATATTACGATCAGCAAGGCGCTGGTCTCTGACGCCGTTGCAAGCAAGTTTGCGACCGAAAAGGAAACGCCGTACACCCGCTGGGTGGCCTCGGAGGGTTTGGAGATTCATGACGCCATCTACTGCACTAATCTCCACACGGTAGAACTCAAGCCCTGGGCGCGTCGTGGGGGTCGTGGCGTTTTTCTGAATCATGATGCATCGCGCACTTCGAATGATGCCTATGTGTGCGAGATACCAGCTGGCAAGGAGCTCGCACCGCAGCGCCAGCTGTTTGAAGAGATGGTCTACATCCTCG
>JAYNNS010000141.1:5775-7434 GCA_038112835.1 Curvibacter sp.
ATGGCTCTACCACGGTGTGGAACGACGCTGGACAGAAGGTGAGCTTCGAGTGGAGCAAAGGCTCGATCTTCGCGATACCGCTCAATACGCTGCACCAGCACTTCAACGGCTCAGGCAGAGATGTGGCGCGTTTCGTCTCGGTGACCAATGCACCATCGATCATCAATGCCTTCGGGGATCTGGATTTCGTCTTCAACACGAAGTACGACTTCAAGAACCGTTTTGCTGGTGAGAGTGACTATTTCGCCAATAAAGGAGAACAGAAGGGGTTGCTGCTCGACACCAACTTCGTGGCCGATGCGATCAATTTGCCACTCATTTCTGCCAAGGAACGGGGTGCTGGGGGCGGCCACATCCGCTTCAGCATGGCCAAAGGCAGTATGAACAGTCATATCTCGCAGTTTCCGGTCGGGACGTACAAGAAAGCACATGCACATGGCCCCGGAGCCTACGTGATCATCATGAGCGGCCAGGGCTACAGCCTCATGTGGCCCGAGGGCGAGGAGCCACGTCGATACGACTGGCAGGAGGGCACGCTGATCACGCCGCCCAATATGTGGTTCCATCAGCATTTCAATACAGGCACCACGCCGGCACGTTACCTGGCTTTCAAGGGGGAGGCGGTCTCGATCCGCAACGCCCAGGGTGTGCCCAAGGCCTGGATCAGCCGACGCATCGGCGGTCACCAGGTGGATTACGCAGATGAATCCCCGCTGGTGCGCGACACCTTCGCGCAAGCGCTGGCTGCAACTGGTCTGAAGCCTCGTATGGAAGAAGCCTACCAAGCCGAACTGGCGGATTTGCCCCCGAAAAGTTAAGTAGTACCAATACCCGGGAGAGCGTGCATTGACATATGTCAATGCCGCTTTACAATGCAACAAGCGGTCTTATATAGTAAACAATGTTCCATATAAAGGAACATCTTGAATGAGGTGGGAGCGGGACAAGGAAGTTGAGGGCGTCCATCCAGTCCCGGGGTTCCATGGGCGCCAACATCACAAACATTAACCGGAGTGAGACTATGAGATTGAAGAAACTCGCATTGGCTGCGTGTGTCGCGCCATATTTCCTTCCGTTGGCGCAGGCGCAGGATGGCGTGCAGATCTACGGCAAGCTGTACCCGTACCTGGTGACGGAGAGTGGTAGCGGCGCGAAGCCTGTTGGTTCGCCCGTATCAACCCTGTCGGCACCAGCGGCCGGTGTCAACAACCTGGACACCACCAACGGCATTGCATCCGGAAATTCCCGGATCGGCATCCGCGGGGCGCGCAACGTCAACCATGACCTCAAGGCCAGCTTCCAGCTGGAAGGAGTGGTCGGCGTTGATAACGGAAACAATGATGGCAACAACTTCAACTTCAACCGCGACAACTACGTTGGCTTGGAGGGTGGATTCGGAGCTGTGAAATACGGCAATCTTGAGACGATCTTCAAGAACTACGGTGATACGCTGAGCTTCTTGGGGGTCAGCAGCGGCACCTTCATGTCCAGCAGCAATATCCTGCGACGTCCCGGATTCGGTACCAGCAACGCTTCGCGCTTCCATGAGCGACGGGCCAACTCGGTGCAGTACGAATCGCCGACCTGGGGTGGGGTGCAGTTCGGTTTGCAGTACGCCACCGAGGAGCAGAAGAACAACGCGGCACAGCGGCAGAAAAC
>JAYNNS010000142.1:0-1652 GCA_038112835.1 Curvibacter sp.
CAACAACGTGCCTAACGGTCGATTATCGGAAATTCGACCGAGAAACGCGAGGTCGGTTGCCTTTTCGGGCCTCAGCGTGTGAAGCATAGAACCTCCGAAACTCGAAAACGCTACTTATAGTCTGTAGACGTAAAGTCGTCAATGCGGAGAAGCTTATGGGCAAATGGCCCGTAGAAGTAATCCTCCCGTTTCTGGTCGCAAGCGTCTGGCTGTTCAGATGCGTGTACGCCGCCGTCACTTGGGACTGTCCCAAGAAGAGCTTGCGGCAATCGCCGGAATCCACCGCACTTACGTCGGGGCAGTTGAGAGAGAAGAGCGCAATATTTCAATAGACAATGTCGAGAAGATTGCGATCGCGTTACAAATGGACATTGCCGAGATTTTGGCACCGCTACCCATTTCGTAACTGAAGAGCATTCGATTGCTGCATAAGTTGCTAGCCAAGAATGGATTCGCTGGTGACCAATGCCACTGGTAGCCTCAGAGTGATCTGGAACAGTTGGCTTCGGCAGACGGAATGACAGCGACGACCATTGACGAGCATCCAGCAGGCAGCCACTCATATTGCCGCTGTTCCATGGGGACCTGACACTTGATGTTCTCAGTGAAGGTAAACCCCACTTAATCGTCCGCTATGGCGCGGCATGAACCGGCGCTTTGGACCCGCTGCAACCTCTTTCCCCGTTGGACTAAGTGACATCTCTGCAGCGATAGCCGCCGGTCGGTAACTAATGCTGAGCGGCTGCTACTTGGTCGCTAACGCCATCTCTGCGTGGAGATCCATAGCTGAAAAGCAGGATGCCCAACCCGGCCTGTTTGTCCGGGTGGACACCACCCACCCCTCAGATCTCCGTTTGCTCAGAGATTTCGAGGGCGTCGTCAACTTCAATGCCTAGGTACCGCACCGTCGACTCCAGCTTGGCGTGCCCGAGAAGCAACTGCACGGCGCGAAGGTTCTTGGTTCGCCGGTAGATCAGCGTCGCCTTGGTCCTGCGCATCGAATGCGTTCCATAGTCGGCACGGTCAAGCCCTAGTTCGTCAACCCAGTGCCCGAGAATCCGCGCGTACTGCCGGGTTCCGAGATGGGGCGACTCGTGAAGTCGGCTGGGAAACAGGAAATTGTCCGGTTTCAGCCCAGCGTACTTGATCCACGCCTGCAGGGTATCTCGAGTGGTTGCGGTGATCTCGAACTGAACCGGACGCTGAGTTTTGTGCTGCATGACGATGGCGCGGGTTGCCACCTGGTCGCCATGGCAGACGTCCCGGACTTTGAGCGCGACGAGATCGCATCCACGTAACTTGCTGTCGATGCCCAGATTGAGGAGCGCAAGTTCTCGTATGCGTCCTTCCATCTGAAGGCGGACGCGGAGTGCCCAGATGTCCTTGGGCTTGAACGGCGCCTTCTGCCCTACGATCTTGCCCTTGTTCCACGGCTCGCGATGTGTGGTGTTACCTACTGTTTCCATGATGGTCTCCCATCGAGTTGAGGGGCACGTAGGATGCGCCGAGAACCGCCGGCGGACTACGATCTTGGTTTACAAGCGGGCTAGAACGGCTGGTCAGAGTCAGCTTGTGGCACGCCCCGGGTAGACACTGATCCGGCCAGGTGCGGACGGTAGCGTGGAAAGCGCAGAGTGGACACCATGTGCCGA
>JAYNNS010000142.1:1671-5640 GCA_038112835.1 Curvibacter sp.
GTTATTACCTTTGGAATACCAGAGATTCAGGAATTTCCAGGCCCTAGCCTCAGCCCCTCGCCAGCTCCACAAAGGCCTGCAGGTAATCCACATCGCCATCCGATTCACGCAGGCCCAGGAAAATCTGTTTCTTGAGGCCGTGCCGGCCCAGGCGCACGGGCACGATGTCCATGCGTTCGGCGTACTCCTCGATTAGCCAGCGCGGCAGTGCCGTGACACCACGGCCGCTGGCCACCATCTGCAGCAGGATGTCGGTGGTCTCGATGGTTCGGTGCTGGCGCGGCGCGATGCCTGCGGGCGTAAGGAACTGGTTGAACACGTCCAGCCGCTCGGGTGCCACGGGGTAGGTGATGAGGATCTCCTGCGCCAGCTGTTTTGGCAGCACATGGGTCGCCCCGGCCAGCGTGTGGCTGCGCGGGACGACGAGCACCTGTTCGTAGTCGAACACGGGCTCGAAACGCAGGCCGGGTTTGAACAAGGGGTCGGGCGTGACCAGCAGGTCGATCTCAAAACCGAAGAGCGCGCCGATGCCGCCGAACTGGAATTTCTGCTTCACGTCCACGTCCACATCGGGCCAACGCGCGAGGTAGGGGGCCACGAGCTTGAGCAGCCACTGGTAGCAGGGGTGGCATTCCATGCCGATGCGCAGCGTGCCGCGTTCACCCTCGGCGTATTGCCGCAGGCGTTCTTCGGCCTGGTCCAATTGCGGCAGCACACGGTTCGCCACCGCCAGCAGGTACTCACCCGCCTGAGTGGGGATGAGCTGGCGCCCTTCGCGCAGCCAGATGGCCGTGCCCAGCAGCGACTCCAGCTTTTTCACTGAA
Source organism: Curvibacter sp. (assembly GCA_038112835.1). Classification (GTDB taxonomy): domain Bacteria; phylum Pseudomonadota; class Gammaproteobacteria; order Burkholderiales; family Burkholderiaceae_C; genus Hylemonella. The sequence continues at coordinate 2,496 of JAYNNS010000142.1, forward strand.
TGGCTCAGGGCTGACTGGGTCAGGCACAGGGTGTCGGCGGCGGCCGTCAACGAACCCTGTTTGGCGACTTCCTGCACGATGGCCAGATGGATGCGTTCCAGCATATATGAGCCAATCTCATGGATGATTGAAATAAGACCATTTTACGTAGTGGGTCTGCTTGCCTAGGATGCCGAGCTTCGACATCACACACACGATAGGCAACAACAACATGGCCCTGATCCACAACCTAGGCTTCCCCCGTATCGGCGCCAAGCGTGAACTCAAATTCGCCCTGGAGTCCTATTGGAAAGGCGAGTCCTCGCGCGCAACCCTGCAGGCCACGGGCGCCCAGCTGCGCCAGCGCCACTGGCAGCAGCAGGCCGGGCTGGACCTGGTGCCCGTGGGCGACTTCTCTTTCTACGACCAGGTGCTGGACATGAGCTTTACGCTGGGCAATCTGCCCGAGCGCGTGCGGGGTTTCCACGGCGAAGCCCTGGACAACTACTTCCGCATCGCACGGGGCCGTTCTGCCGTCGGGACCGACGAGCACAGTGCCTGCTGCGGTGGTGTGGCCGCGGGCGAGATGACCAAGTGGTTCGACACCAACTACCACTACATCGTGCCGGAGTTCACGGCCGCGACCGAATTCAAGCTCGATGCCTCGCGCCTGCTGGCACAGCTGGCCGAAGCCAAGGCCCAGGGTGTGAAGGTCAAGCCGGTCATCGTCGGGCCCGTCACTTACCTCGCCATCGGAAAAGCCAAGGATGATTCCGACAAGCTGGCCCTGCTGCCTCGCCTGCTCGACGTCTATGCCCAACTGCTGGAGACCCTGGCCGCGCAGGGCGTGACCTGGGTGCAGATCGACGAGCCCCTGCTCGTGACCGAGCTCGATGCTGACTGGCAACACGCCTACAACACGGCCTACCACCAGCTCAAGAGCTGCAAGGTCCAGCTGCTGTTGGCGACCTACTTCGGTCCCCTGCTGGAGAATGGCTATCTGGCTGCCAACCTGCCCGTGGCCGGCTTGCACATCGATGCGGTCCAGGGCCGTGACGACGTGCTGCCCGTGCTGAATCTGTTGCCGGCGCACAAGGTGCTGTCGCTGGGGGTGATCAGCGGCCGCAATATCTGGAAGACCGATCTGAACGCGGTGCTCGACTGGCTGGAGCCGCTCAGCGCACGCCTGGGTGACCGCCTGTGGATCGCCCCCACGTGTTCGCTGCTGCATGTACCGGTAGACCTGGACAATGAACAGAAGCTCGATGCCGAGGTGAAATCCTGGCTGGCCTTTGCGCTGCAGAAACTCGATGAACTGCAAGTGCTGGGCACCGCCCTGCGTGAGGGGCGCGCTGCGGTGCAAGACGCGCTTACCACCAACCAGGCCGCGCTGGTTGCACGGCGCACTTCACCGCGTGTGCACAACCCGGCTGTGCAGGCCGCCGTGGCCACGATCAGCGACAGCCTGGGCCAGCGTGAACACAACTATGCCCAGCGCGCACCCAAGCAGGCCGCCCTGCTGCAACTGCCCGTCTACCCGACCACCACCATCGGCTCCTTCCCGCAGACGGCCGAGATCCGCCATGCACGCAGCGAGTTCAAGGCCGGCCGCCTGGACGAGGCCGGCTACCAGGCTGCGATGAAAAAGGAGATTGAACGCAGCGTGCGCGAGCAGGAGGCCCTGGGCCTGGACGTGCTGGTGCACGGCGAGGCCGAGCGCAACGACATGGTGGAGTACTTTGGTGAGCAGCTTGAGGGCTATGCCTTCAGCCAGTTCGGCTGGGTGCAGTCCTATGGTTCGCGTTGCGTGAAGCCGCCCATCCTCTTCGGTGACATCAGCCGCCCCAAGGCGATGACGGTGGAGTGGATACGCTACGCGCAATCGCTCACGGCCAAGCCCATGAAAGGCATGCTCACGGGCCCGGTGACCATCCTCAACTGGTCCTTTGTGCGTGACGACCAGCCGCGTGCGCTGTCCTGCAAACAGCTGGCGCTGGCTATCCGCGAGGAGGTGCTGGACCTGGAGCGGGCCGGCGTGCAAGTGATCCAGATCGACGAGGCCGCGCTGCGCGAAGGCCTGCCGCTGCGTCGTTCTCAATGGAAGGTCTATCTGGACTGGGCGGTGGAGTCCTTCCGCATCACGGCCAACGGCGTGCGTGACGAGACGCAGATCCACACCCATATGTGCTATTCGGAGTTCAACGACATCATTGCCTCGATCGCCGACATGGATGCCGATGTCATCACCATCGAGACCTCACGTTCGGACATGGAGCTGCTAGATGCCTTCGACCACTTCAAGTACCCGAACGAGATCGGCCCCGGCGTCTACGACATCCACTCACCCAACATCCCGACGCAGGAACACATGGTGCAGCTGATGCGCAAGGCCGCCGAGCGCATTCCGGCCGAACGCCTCTGGGTGAACCCGGACTGTGGCCTCAAGACCCGGCAGTGGTCCGAGGTGTTGCCGGCGCTGACGCATATGGTGGGCGCGGCGCGTCAGCTGCGCGCCACCGTCGCAGCCTAGGACGTATACTGAACTCGCCTCGCGGTTTCCTGCCCAACAGCAGGAATGAAAAGGGAACGACAGAGGGATGGACACTCCATCCAAGCTGTGGCTGCCCCCGCAACTGTGATCGGTGAGTCCGCTGCCTGACAACCACTGGCTATATGCCGGGAAGGCCGCAGCGGACGACGACCCGAGAGCCAGGAGACCTGCCACGGGGCGATGTGATTGTGCATGGGGCGGGGTGTCCTCGAGCAAGATCGGTGGTGCTTCGTCCTGCCTTCGTCTTCCGCGCGCCTGCGTCTTCGGGTCAGCGCGTGTGGCCGTGTCCGCGTGCGTTGCGCCTGGTTTTGCCGTGCTCCCGCCTTCTTAACCGGAGGAAGCACCTTGTCTGTACTCGTTGAGCCCGAAACGTCCGCGCCCGCGGACACCCCCAACATGTCCCTGGTCGTGGTCGACATGGTCTGGCCCGATCAATCCAACCACCACGGCACCCTGTTCGGCGGTGCGGCCCTGTCCATGCTCGACCGCATGGCCTTCATCGTGGGCAGCAAGGTGCTGCGTGGTTCCGTGGTCACGGCCGCGGTGAGCAGGCTGGACTTTGCCGCGCCAGCGCCCGCGGGCCATCTGGTGGAGTGCCGCGCCGAGGTGTTGCAC
>JAYNNS010000142.1:5650-7413 GCA_038112835.1 Curvibacter sp.
GTTGCAGCGGGGCCGCCGGTCCGTCACCGTAGACACCCGCCTGATCGCCGAAGACCTGCTCAGCGGTGCACGTACCCACTGCCTCTCGGGTGAGTTCGTGATGGTGCGCCAGGCTGACGAGGCGCCCGCCGATGCAGCTGAGGCAGCCGAGGTGGCGCAGGCCAGGCATGAGGCCGGTGCCGAAAACACGGCCATGGCCTGCGCCACCGTGGCTGAGATCGTCTTCCCTGGCCATGTGAACCACCGCGGCGTGCTGCACGGCGGTCCCGCCATGGCCTGGATGGCCAAGGCCGGTTTCGTGGCCGCCACGCGCCAGGTGCGTCGACCCGTGGTGATGGCGGGCACCGAACAGCTGGACTTCGTCGCCTCGGCGAGGGTGGGGGATGTGGTCGAGGTCACGGCCCGCGTTATCGGCACCGGCCGGCGCTCCATCCGTGTGCAGGTAGATATGTGGGCTGAGTCGTCGAGTAGCGGCGAACGCCGGCTCTGCGCCTCGGCCCCGCTGACTTATGTGGCCATCGAGGCTTGAGATCTCGCCGCTGCTGCCCGTGCACCGTGGTGCGCTGGGCCTGCACCTGCTGGCCCTCCCGGCCGAGCACCGGTACTCTCGCTTCGGCGCCACGCTCAGCGACGAGGCCCTGCTGCGCTGGGTGGCTCGCTTGGCCTGGGAGCGGCAACGATGCTGGGGGGCTTGGCTTCCGGGAGACCTAGGCTTGGTCGCCGTGCTTCAGCTCACCCCCACACGCCGGCTTGGCAGTTGGGAACTTGCCCTCACAGTGGCCGCCGCCCTGCATGGTCGGGGCGTGGGCACGACCCTGCTAGCTACGGCCTTGGGTCAGATGCCCGACGTACGGCAACTGGTATGCCAGCACGGCCACGCGGCCGTCTACGCCATGGCAAAGCGGCTAGGCTATGGTGTGCAGTGGCAGGGACAGCAACTGAGGTTGGCAACAGCAGCACCGCACAGCACGGTCCCGGCAACTCCGAAACGGGCTGGTAGGCGCTGATTCAATATCTGCTTTAGCAAGGAGCGAAGGTTCAACAACGCTAATTCATGGGCCCCGATAGCGGCCACCCAGTCAGCGAGCTGCTCAGTGACTGGTGTCGATGGCAGCAGTCATTGACGCTCCGAAATCAAGTGACTGCAGCCAGCCTAAAGGCGACGTCGCGCTGGAGGGCAGCCATCCCTGCCTAGGCCTATGCCAAGTCTGGTGACATAGTGGCGCAGCAGGCGAAACCCTCGTCGCTCAGGTAGTCCTCCCCGACGCATCCCGCTCTTCCTTACTCAAATTTGTTAATGAGCAGCGTCCCTCGGATATCACTTCGAATTTCAGGCGATCACCAATGCGCCAGTCCTGTTCGCGCAGCAAGATCTTGGGGAGCGGCAGTACAAGATCATCCGACTCGGGATCCTGCCGGAGGATGAGCGTGTAGGACGCCCTTGTCGTTTCTGATGTTGGTCGCCTTTCGGCTTCAAAGTCGCGGGCATCCAAGAACGGCTTGCCCAAGGCCTCACGCATGCGCTCCAAGATCGAATGCGGTGTTGTGGGTTCTTCATCCGCACCCCAGGCAACCATTGCGACTGCGCCGTAGGCACTCGGTCTCCCTGCGTCGTCGTAGTACACCTCGCGCAACTCACGCCAGGCGGGTTCGTCCCCGTCTGCGGCGAACTCAATGACCCGATAGTTCCAATGCTTCATGGCAACCTTCTAGCGGCCGAACCCCAGACGATAGAGCGCTGCTAGGTGGCGAATGTATCCACC
>JAYNNS010000143.1:0-7407 GCA_038112835.1 Curvibacter sp.
CACCGCTGGCACCGGGCACAGCAGATGTCCTGTGCGGCCGCCATTACGTAGAACTACGCCATGGTATGTCCGGACGGCACGGCGCCGGCGCCATCCCTATAGTTTTTTGCCTGGCCGCATCAAACCCCAAGACGTTGGAGACAACCATGGCTCAAGCTTTCCGTGCACTCTGCATGGCCGCCCTGCTCCTGCTGCAAGGCGCTGCGCATGCGAATGAACTGCTCATCAGCCAGATCGCCCCGCTGTCCGGCGTGCTCGCCAGCACGGGCCGGCAGATGGTGCTCGGTGGCGAGATCTATTTCCGCCACATCAACGACAGCGGCGGCATCCATGGCAAGAAGATCAAGGTGCAGGTGGCCGACGACGGCTACAAGGTCGACGAGACCGTGCGCCTGACGCGCGAGGCCCTGGCCCGGCCCGAGGTGCTGGCGCTCTACGGCTTCGCCGGCACGGCCAACATCGGCAAGCTGCTCAGCGACAACATCCTCAAGGAAGGCGGCGCCCCGCTGGTGGCACCCTACACCGGCGGTGAACCCCTGCGCACCCCGTTCAACCCCTGGATCTTCCATGTGCGCGCCGGCTATGGCGACGAGACCGAGCACATGGTGCAGCAGCTGGTCACCCTGGGCATGACGCGGGTCGCCGTCATGCACCAGGATGACGGCTTCGGCAAGGCCGGGCTCGAGGGTGTGGAGAAGGCCCTGAGCAAGCGCCGGCTCAGGCTCTCGGCGGCAGCGCCCTACGAGCGCAACACCGATCAGGTGGAGCAGGCCGTGAAGACGATCCTGGCCTCGGATGCGCAGGCCGTCATCATGATCTCGGTGAACAGGCCCACGGCCGCCTTCATCAAACGCTACCGCCAGCTGGGCGGGGGTGCGCAGCTCTTCAACATCTCGGTCGTGGATCCGGCCGAGATCGTCAAGCAGGCCGGGCTGGAAAATGCCCATGGCCTGGGGATCAGCCAGGTGGCGCCCTATCCCTACCTGCCCAAGCTGCCCGTGGTGCGCGAATACCAGAGCCTGCTGCAGAAATATGCGCCCGGCGAACAGATCAACTACACCAGCTTCGAGCTGTTCCTGGGCGCCAAGGTGCTGGTCGAAGGCCTGCGTCGCGCCGGGCCGAACCCGACGCGCGGCCAACTCATCAAGGCCATGGAGGGCATGAACAACTTCGACCTGGGCGGCACCTCGGTCCGCTACGCGCCGGACAACCGCGTGGGCTCGCGCTACGTGGAAGTCACGGTGATCGGCAGCTCGGGCAAGCTGCTCAAGTAGACCGCGGCTCAGCCCGCAGACAGCGCCTCGTCCAGCAGCTCCACCCAGTGCCGCACCGGCGTCTCGGTGCCGCTTTGCAGGTGCGTGATGCAGCCGATGTTGGCCGAGGCGATCTGCGCCGGCTGCATCTCGCCCAGGTTCGCGAGCTTGCGGTCGCGCAGTTCGTAGGCGAGCTGGGGATTGAGCACGGAATAGGTCCCGGCCGAGCCGCAGCACAGATGGGGCTCGACGCGGCAGGTGTTGATCCTGAAACCGAGCGCGGCCATGTGCTGCTCGACCCCGCCGCGCAGCTTCTGGCCGTGCTGCAGGGTGCAGGGCGGGTGGAAGGCGATCTGTCCGGCGCGGGCCTGCACCTTGTCGCGCAAGGCGGGCACGAGTTCAGGCAGGAGTTCGCTCAGGTCCCTGGTGAGTTCGCTGATGCGCTGCGCCTTGGCGGCGTAGAGCGGGTCGTCGTGCAGCAGATGGCCATAGTCCTTCACCGTCACACCGCAACCGGAAGCGTTCATGACGATGGCCTCCACACCGGCCTCGACATGCGGCCACCAGGCGTCGATGTTGGCGCGCATCTGCGCCTTGCCGCCGCCCTGGTCATTGAGGTGGAACCTGACGGCGCCGCAGCAACCGGCCTCGGCCGCGACCACGGTCTGGATGCCCGCGGCGTCGAGCACGCGCGCGGTGGCGCTGTTGATGTTGGGCAGCATGGCCGGCTGCACGCAGCCGGCCAGCATGAGCACCTTGCGCGCATGCGTGCGTGTGGGCCAGGCGCCCGCATCCTGCGCCGCCGGCACCTTGGCCTTGAGTGTGGCCGGCAGCAGACCGCGCACGAGCTGGCCCATCTTCATGGCCGGGGCGAACAGCGGTGAGGTCAGGCCTTCCTTGAGCGCCCAGCGCACGAAGCGCTCGCCCGTGGGACGCGGCACCTTGTCCTCGACGATCTTGCGGCCGATGTCGACGAGCTGGCCGTACTGCACGCCGCTGGGACAGGTGCTCTCGCAGTTGCGACAGGTGAGGCAACGGTCCAGATGCTGCTGGGTCTTGCGCGTGGGCGCCTCGCCCTCGAGCACCTGCTTGATCAGGTAGATGCGGCCGCGGGGACCGTCGAGCTCGTCACCGAGCAGCTGGTAGGTGGGGCAGGTGGCGGTGCAGAAGCCGCAGTGCACACATTTGCGCAGGATGGCCTCGGCGGCCTGGCCGTCGGGCGTGTGCTTGAACTCGGGCGCGAGAGTGGTTTGCATGACGTGAGCCCAGCGGTTCAGAAGTCGGGGTAGAGACGGCCGCGGTTGAAGATGCCGGCCGGGTCGAACTGCTTCTTGAGTTCGCGCGTGATGCGGTCCAGTGGTGCCGGCAGCGGCGTGAACACGCCCGCGCCCTTGTCGCCGCCCCGGAACAGGGTCGCATGACCCGGCAGCCCGGCGGGCAGCGAGGACTGGGCGGACGCGCTCAGGGGCAGCTTGAGCCAGCGCTGGGCGCCGTGCCATTCGATCAGCGTGGGGCCGAGGTTCAGCGGCGGCGCGGTGTCGGGCACGCTCAGGCGCATCAGGGCCTCGCCCTCGGCGAGCTGGAAGAAGGGTGCGGTCTGCTCGCGCAAGGCCTGCCAGAGCTGGCGCGCCGGCGCATCGTCCAGCACCTGGCCGCCCATGGTCTGCCGCGCCGCGGTGATGGCCGCCTGCGCGCCGCGCAGGCGCACCATGAGCGCGCCTTCGTGCCAGCAGCTGGCATTGAGCGGCAGGGGCCGGCCACCCCAGGCGTTGAGCTGCTGCAGGGCCCGGGCCTCGTCGAGCTCGAACACCAGGGTGGCCTCGGCCACGGCCCGGGGCAGGACCTTGAGCGAGACCTCGGTGATCAGGCCCAGCGTGCCCAGCGAACCGGCGAGCAGGCGCGAGACGTCGTAGCCGGCCACGTTCTTCATGACCTGACCGCCGAAGCTCAGCAGCTCGGCCTGGCCGTTGAGCAGCTGCGCGCCGAGCACATAGTCGCGCACGGCCCCCACGCTGGCGCGTGCCGGCCCGTTGAGGCCGGCCGCGACCATGCCGCCGACGGTCGCTACGCTCCCTGCGGCGGGGCCACGGCTATGGAGCCCCTCGCCCAAGGGCTCAGGGGGTGGCCCGGTGCGGAAATGCGGTGGCTCGAAAGGCAGGACTTGGCCTTTGTCGGCCAGCACGGCCTCCAGCTCGGCCAGCGGCGTGCCGGCACGCACGGTGACCACGAGCTCGCTGGGTTCGTAGCTGACGATGCCGGTGAGCCCGCGCGTGTCGAGGATCTCGCCCTGCAGCGCCTGGCCGTAGAAATCCTTGCTGCCGCCACCGCGGATGCGCAGCGCGGTGCCGCTGGACGCGGCGGCGCGCACGCGTTCGGTGAGTTCTTGCAGTGTCTGCATCCCGCGATGTTAACGGCTGGCGGATGCCGCGGAGCGAACCGCCCGGTCAGGGCTGTTTTGCCCCGGCCGGCCCTGTGCCACCGATGCCGGCATGAAAAAAGGCCCGCTCGAGCCGTAGCTCTTGCGGGCCTGAACCAGAGGAGACTCTCGCTTGCACCGGCCGACAGCCGCCCGGGGGCAGGCTGCCGGCCTTTGCTCGTTCAACGGTTGTAGGCCGTTTCGCCGTGGGAGGAAATGTCCAGACCCTGGCGCTCGTCTTCTTCGCTGACGCGCAGACCGATGGTCAGGTCGACCAGCTTGTAGGCGATGAAGGACACGACACCGGACCAGACCAGCGTGAAGATCACGCTCTTGACCTGGATCCAGACCTGGGCACCCATGGCGAAGGTATCGGGGGTCAGGCCGCCGTTGCCACCCAGACTCTGGGCCGCGAACACGCCCGTCAGGATGGCGCCGACGATGCCGCCCACGCCGTGCACGCCGAACACGTCGAATGCGTCGTCCGCACCCAGCATCTTCTTGAGACCGGACACACCCCAGAGGCAGACCAGGCCGGCGATCAGGCCGATGACGATGGAGCCCATGGGACCGACGAAACCCGCCGCCGGGGTGACGGCCACGAGGCCGGCCACGGCGCCCGAGGCGGCGCCCAGCATGGAAGCCTTGCCCTTGCCCAGCGCTTCACCGGTGATCCAGGACAAGGTGGCGGCCGCGGTGGCCAGCACGGTGTTCACGAAGGCCAGGCCAGCCTGGGCGTTGGCCGCACCGGCGGAACCGGCGTTGAAACCGAACCAGCCCACCCACAGCAGCGAGGCACCGACCATGGTCAGCGTCAGGCTGTGCGGGGCCATGGCTTCCTTGCCGTAGCCGATGCGCTTGCCCACCAGGTAGGCGCCGATCAGGCCGGCGATACCGGCGTTGATGTGCACCACGGTGCCACCGGCGAAATCCAGCGCGCCGTCAGCCGCCAGCAGGCCGCCGCCCCAGACGATATGGGCCATGGGCACGTAGCTGAAGGTGAACCACAGCACGGAGAACAGCAGCACGGCGGAGAACTTGATGCGCTCGGCGAAGGAGCCGACGATCAGCGCCACGGTGATGGCCGCGAAGGTGCCCTGGAAGGCGAAGAAGACGTACTCGGGGATGGTGGTCAGGGCCCCGAAGGTCTCCTGTGTCACGCCCTTGAGGAAGATCTTGTCCAGCGAGCCGAAGAACTTGCCCTCGCCCGCGAACGCCAGGCTGTAGCCGTAGAGCGCCCACAGGATGGAGACCAGCGAGAAGACCACGAAGACCTGCATCAGCACGGACAGCATGTTCTTGGAGCGGCCCAGGCCGCCGTAGAACAGGGCCAGGCCCGGGATGATCATCAGGATGACCAGCATGGTGGAGGTCAGCATCCAGGCGGTGTCGCCGGAATCGACCTTGGGCTCGGGTGCGGCAGGCGCGGCTTCCGCCGGCGCGGCGGCAGGGGCCTCGGCCGCCGGTGCAGCTGCCGCAGCCGGTGCTTCCGCGGCCGGCGCCTGCGCCCATGTCGTCACAGAGCCGGCCAGCAGGCCCAGCCCCAGAGCAAAGGAGATGAGTAGTTTTTTCATGTCGGTATCTCTCTTGATGGTGGGAGCCTCAGAGCGCTTCCTTGCCGGTCTCGCCGGTGCGGATGCGCACGACCTGCTCGAGGTTGTAGACGAAGATCTTGCCGTCGCCGATCTTGCCGGTGCGGGCCGAGCCTTCGATGGCCTCGATGACACGGTCGACCAGCTCGTCGGCCACGGCGGCCTCGATCTTGACCTTGGGCAGGAAGTCCACGACGTATTCGGCGCCGCGGTACAGCTCGGTGTGGCCCTTCTGGCGGCCAAAGCCCTTGACCTCGGTGACGGTGATGCCCTGCACCCCGATGGCCGAGAGACCTTCCCGCACCTCATCGAGCTTGAAGGGTTTGATGATGGCTGTGACGAGTTTCATGGGTTCTCCTCTGGATGGGGATTGAGAAGCTTAGAAGGTGTACTTCATGCCCAGGACGACCTGGTCCTTGACCGTGTTGCGGGCGTAGAAGCTCATGTCGACGGCATTGACGCTGATCAGCGCCAGCGAACCGCTCATGCCGCCGCCGAAGTCCTTGCTCACGGTCAGCGCGTAGTCGACATAGCTGGCACCCGGGGCATACTGGCCCTTGATGTCCTGCACGCCGACGTGCGGGGTCAGGGTGAAGCCCTTGCCCAGGTCGAAGGTGGCCGACAGGTCGGCGTAGGTGCTGCCCTTGCTGTCGGCGGTACCGAACAGGTTGGAGAAGGCGTAGGAATACTTGAAGTTGACCGGGCCGTAGCTCAGGCCGACATAGGCTTCGTCGGTGTTGGCATTGGCGTAGCCGGTACCGATGTCCTTGTACTTGTTGCCCACGTATTCGTAGCGCAGGTAGCCGACGTCGTCGCCGACGGGGCCGAGGGCGCCCTTGTAGCCTGCGTAGATGTCGAGCTCGACGTTGGCCTTGGTCTTCACGCCATTGGCGGTACCCGTGTCCTTGATCCAGGAAATGTTGCTGGCCCAGGCGCCGACGTAGAAGCCGCTGCTGTGTGCATAGTCCGCGCCGCCCTGCAGGGCCGGCTCACCGTCGGTCTGGGACAGGCCACGGTAGCGGTACTCGCTCACCACACCCACGTTGTAGGACAGCTCGGCCATGGCGGAGGCGCCAGCGGTGACAGCCAGAACGGCGAGGGCGATCTTGGATTTCAGGTTCATGTCTTACTCCATCAAGGGTTAAAGGGACGAACCTCTAAAGCAGGGACCGTGCCAGCAATCAAGCTTCGCTATCCCATACATGTGTGTAGACGTATGGGCGTTGATGACCTTATGATGACTGTACGAACATCCAGTTATGCACCATCAGTGTGCGTCAGTTGGGGCAAGCAGGCAAGAGATCTGCACCGTTTTGTGGAGGAAATGGTCATGAGCCTGTCCCTGGTGCACAGCCGGGCCCTGCTGGGCCTGGATGCCGCGGCGGTCAGCGTCGAAGTCCATCTGGCCCCGGGCCTGCCCAGTTTCACGCTGGTCGGGCTGGCCGAGACCGAGGTCAAGGAAGCGCGCGAACGCGTGCGCTCGGCCCTCCTGAACTCGGGACTGGAGTTCCCGCACAACAAGCGCATCACGGTCAACCTGGCCCCGGCCGACCTGCCCAAGGATTCGGGCCGCTTCGACCTGCCCATCGCCCTGGGCATCCTGGCCGCCAGCGGACAGCTGAACGCAGCGGCGCTGGCCGGCCACGAGTTTGCGGGCGAACTCTCCCTGTCCGGCGAACTGAGGCCGGTCCGCGGCGCCCTGGCCATGGCACTGGCCCTGCGCGGCCAGCAGACCGCCCTGGTCCTGCCACCGGGCAGCGCCGAGGAAGCGGCCCTGGTGCCGGGCAGCACGATCTACCGGGCCGGGCACCTGCTCGATGTGGTGCAGCACTACCTGCCGGGCCGCGATCCGGCCGCGCCCGCACCCGCCGGCTGGACACGCCAGCCCGCCCAGGCGCCCCGGGCCGAGCCCGGCGGCCCCGATCTGGCCGACGTCAAGGGCCAGGCCGGCGCACGCCGGGCCCTGGAGATCGCCGCGGCCGGCGGTCACAGCCTGCTGCTGAGCGGCCCGCCAGGCGCCGGCAAGTCCATGCTGGCCGAGCGCCTGGCCGGATTGCTGCCGCCCATGAGCATCGACGAAGCGCTGGAGAGCGCCGCGCTGGCCAGCCTGGCCAATCAGGCGACCAACCACCTCGTGGCCGGACGC
>JAYNNS010000144.1:0-7313 GCA_038112835.1 Curvibacter sp.
GGTCTGGGAAGAAGATTCCTCCAACGCCTCTTCAACACCTGTTGGTTCTGTGCCCCCGTCATCAGGCGTCGCACGGAACACGATGGCGTCACCGCCGATCAGCGCTGCAGCCCCGATGCCATCGGCATCTTCTGGCGCTGCACCGACAGCACAGTTGGCCGCCAGCGCCTCCACCCGTCGCGTCAATGCGGCCGACAAGCGCATCATCAACGGCCAGACCGACGTCAACCAGCTCGTCCCCTTCAAGTACAAGTGGGCCTGGGAAAAATACCTGGCCACCTGCGCCAACCACTGGATGCCGCAGGAAGTGAACATGACGCGCGACATCGCGACTTGGAAGGATCCGAACGGCCTGTCCGAGGACGAGCGTCGCATCGTCAAGCGCAATCTCGGCTTCTTCGTGACGGCTGACTCGCTGGCCGCCAACAACATCGTGCTGGGCACCTACCGCCACATCACGGCGCCCGAGTGCCGCCAGTTCCTGCTGCGCCAGGCTTTTGAGGAAGCCATCCACACCCACGCCTACCAGTACATCGTGGAATCGCTGGGCCTGGACGAGAGCGAAATCTTCAACGCCTACCACGAGGTGCAGTCCATCCGTGACAAGGACGAGTTCCTGATCCCGTTCATCGACGCGATCATGGACCCCAACTTCCACACCGGCACGCTGCAGAACGACCAGACCCTGCTCAAGAGCCTGATCGTCTTCGCCTGCCTGATGGAAGGCCTGTTCTTCTACGTCGGCTTCACCCAGATCCTGGCCCTGGGCCGCCAGAACAAGATGACGGGCGCGGCCGAGCAGTACCAGTACATCCTGCGCGACGAGTCCATGCACTGCAACTTCGGCATCGACCTGATCAACCAGATCAAGCTCGAGAACCCGCAACTGTGGACGCCCGAATTCAAGGCCGAGATCAAGGCCCTGTTCGAGAAGGCCGTCGAGCTCGAATACCGCTACGCCGAGGACACCATGCCGCGCGGCGTGCTGGGTCTCAACGCCTCCATGTTCAAGGGCTATCTGCGCTACATCGCCAACCGGCGCGCCACGCAGATCGGCCTGGAGCCGCTGTTCCCCAACGAAGAGAATCCCTTCCCCTGGATGAGCGAGATGATCGACCTGAAGAAGGAACGCAACTTCTTCGAGACCCGCGTCATCGAGTACCAGTCGGGCGGCGCGCTCTCCTGGGACTGACACATCAATCTATGGCTTCCAGAATCGCATCCGCTGTCGACCGCGCCTCAGAGCGCGGCGCCAGCGCGTGCAACCCCGTTCATGACGTTGGGCCCTACCCCAGCCTCATGAATCGCTTTGCGCTCTCCAACAACCGCGCAAAGTGCTCTTTGTAACTTGATCAAGGAGAAATTGAGATGGCAACTGCAAAGAAAGCGGCCAAGAAGGCCCCCGCGAAGAAGAAGGTAGCGGCGAAGAAGGCCCCGGCCAAGAAGCCGGCAGCGAAGAAGGCTGCAGCGAAGAAGCCGGCTGCCAAGAAGGCCGCCGTGAAGAAGGCTCCGGCCAAGAAGCCCGCCGCCAAGAAGGCTGCAGCGAAGAAGCCGGCTGCGAAGAAAGTCGCTGCCAAGAAGCCCGCTGCGAAGAAGGCCGCCAAGAAAGTAGCGAAGAAGGCCGCCGCCAAGAAGCCGGCTGCCAAGAAGCCCGCTGCGAAAAAGGCCGCCAAGAAGCCGGCGAAGAAAAAGGCTGCTGCGAAGCCTGCTGCTGCCCCTGCGGCACCCGTGGCCCAAACCACGCTGAACCCGCAGGCCGCCTGGCCCTTCCCGACCGCCAGCCGTCCCTGAGACGGCCTAGGCCTCAAGCCCGTTGCCTGCGAAGGCAGCGGGCTTTTTCATGGCCCGAGCACCCTCATGCCGATCGCTCCCTCAGACCTGCCCTACCTCCAGCTGCAGAAGGATGGCGCGGTCCTGGTCGAGGTGCATGTCATGCCCAACGCCGCCCGGACCGAGATCCAAGGCCTGCACGATGGTGCGCTGCGCGTACGCCTGCATGCTCCGCCGGTGGACGGCAAGGCCAATCTGGCATTGCAGGCCTGGCTGGCCGATCTGTTGGGCGTGCCGAAATCGGCCGTGGCGCTGCTGCGCGGCACCAGCGCGCGACGCAAGCAACTGCGCGTGGCCGCCAGCCACGCCGCACAGGCCGACTGGCGGCGCCTGCAACCGCCCGGGTGAGGGGGTTCAACCGCCCTCAGGCGCCGAAGGCCTGCGGCGAGACCGTGTAGTTCTGCGGCCCGCGGTGGGCGATCTTGTGCGAGCCCATGCGGTTGCCGAGCTCGGCCGATTTCTCCAGCGACCAGCCGCGCTCCAGCCCGTAGAGCAGGCCGCCGCGGTAGGCGTCGCCGCAGCCCGTCGGGTCCACCACGGCGACCGCCTGGACCGGCGGCACCAGGGTCTTGCGGCCATCCACCCAGACCTCGCTGCCCTCATGGCCCAGCGTGATGACCAGGCCGCGCACCTTGCGCGAGATCTCCGCCGGCGTCCAGCCCGTGCGCTCGCACAGCATCTTGCCCTCGTAGTCGTACACCGTCACCCAGGTGGAAAGTTCGACGAAGCGCGCCAGGTCCTGGCCGTCGAACATGGGCAGGCCCTGGCCCGGATCGAAGACGAAGGGGATGTCGGCCGCCTTGAACTGCTCGGCATGCTGCAGCATGGCATCGCGGCCGTCGGGCGAGATGATGCCCAGCTTGACGTCCGGCTGGCGCTCGATGCGCGTGACATGCGCCTGCATCATGGCGCCCGGATGGAAGGCCGTGATCTGGTTGTTGTCGCGGTCGGTCATGATCAGCGCCTGGGCCGTGTAGGTCTCCGTGATCTCCTTCACGTGGCGGGTGTCAATGCCCAGCTCGCGCAGGCGCTGCACATAGCCGGCACCGTCATTGCCCACGGTGGCCATGGGCAGGGGGTCGCCGCCCAGCGCCTTGAGCGCGTAGGCGATGTTGCCGGCGCAGCCGCCGAAATCGCGCCGCAGCGTGGGCACGAGAAAGGAGACGTTGAGAATGTGCAGCTGGTCCGGCAGGATCTGCTCGGCAAAGCGCCCCTCGAAGTTCATGATGGTGTCGAAGGCCAGGGAGCCGCAGATCAGAGTTGCCATGGATGAAAAGGATGGTCAGGGATAGAAAGCCAGCAGACGGTAGCCGGCCACGCGCTCGCCGTTGCCATGGGTCTTGACAGACAGCATGAGCGTGGCCTGGGTCTCGCCACCAGCGCGGAGAATGCCTGCGGACACCCCGAGTTCCTCGGGGTGCAGCACGCGCCGGACCAGGGCCTGGTCCAGCGTATCGGTGAGCGCCAGCTCGATCGCCGGCATGGCGAGGTCGATCGGTGCCGTGTTCTTGAGCGTGAGGCTGAGGCGGTAGAGATCGCCCTTGACCTTGCTGAAGGCCGAGCTGTCGATCACCACGGACTCGATCTGGCGCAGCGGCCGGATCTCGCAGCCCGCCAGCAGGCAGACTTCCTCCAGCAGCGGGCGCATGCCCGGTTCGACGGCGGCAATGCGGTCGCGCTCCTGCACCAGCAGCTGCAGCGCCAGGCCGAGCAGCAGCAGCAGGCAGCTCACGAGCAGCATGGCGCGCACCAGGGGCCGATGCCAGCGGCTGGGCTGGCGGGGGCTGCGCATGAAGGACAGTTGTTCAGCCGCGGGACGCGGCACCGGTTCTGCGGCGGCAGCGGCCGGGGCGACGACCGCCTCATCCAGCAGCGGCCGGGTCTCGTCCATGCCGTAGGCCGATCCTTCGGGCAGCAGCACGGTATCGGCCGCCTCGCTGTCGAGCCGGGGCTCGCTGCGCCCGGGCGCCGCGTCGGAACGACCCAGAGGGGCCGGCTGCGAGGGGCTGGCAAGGGCGGGCGGTTCCTGGGCCAGGGCGGCGGCCAGCTCGCCCTCGAAAGCAGGCGCAGGCTCTTCTGCGGGCGCAACCTGCTCCTGCAGGCTGACCCGGGCGTCGAAGATCTCCTCGCACTTGCCGCAACGCACCCAGCCTTCGGAAATCTTGAGCTGGTCAGGCACGACCTTGAACATCGTGCGGCAGGCCGGGCAGCGTGTGATGAGGCTCATGAAGCCCCGATTGTAGGGGCGCCCTGCCCCCGGGCCGAAGCCCTGTTTGCGCTCAGAACGCGGCGGTCATCAGCACCCAGCCGTCTTCGCGGTCCGCCACGGCCAGCCGGCACCAGGGCGCGTAGGCCTGGGTCAGCTCCTCGGCCTGACGCTCCAGGATGCCGGCCAGCACCAGGTGGCCGCCCGGTGCCACGCGCGCGCACAGCAGCGGAGCGAGCACCTTGAGCGGCGTAGCCAGGATGTTGGCCAGCACGGTCCGGTACAGGCCCTGGGCCAGCTCGGGGACACCGGCATTCAGCACCACGCCATTGGCCTCGGCATTGAGCCGGGTGGAGGCCACGGCGGCCTCGTCGATGTCCACGGCGTCGATCTCGCGCGCGCCGAACTTGGCCGCGCCGATGGCCAGGATGCCGGAGCCGCAGCCGTAGTCCAGCACCCGGCCGAAATCATGCTGCCCCCCCTGGCGCGCCATCCAGCGCAGGCACATGCGAGTGGTCGGGTGGGTGCCGGTGCCGAAGGCCAGGCCGGGATCGAGGCGGATGATGGTGCGGGCCTGGGCGGGCGGCTCGTGCCAGGTGGGCACGATCCAGAACTCGGGCGTGATGTCCACGGGCGCGAACTGCGACTGCGTCAGCCGCACCCAGTCCTGCTCGGGCACCTCGGCCACGCCCAGCACGCGGCAGCCCTCGAAGAAATCCTGGGCCTGCAACAAGGCCGCGGCCTCATCGGCCAAGGCCTGGGTGGCAAACAGTGCAATCACGCGCGAACGCTGCCAGCCTTCGGCCGGCGGCGGCATGCCCGGCTCACCGAACAGCGCCTGCTCGGCCTCGGTCTGGGCGTCGGCGTCCTCGACGCTGATGCTCAGGGCATCGAGCGCGTCCAGCGCCTCACCGAGGAGCTCCACGCGATCCTGCGGACAGAGCAAACGAAGTTCGTGCATGGTGACAGATCGGTTTCTGAAATGCGCAGGCTCCCGTGGAACCGGCTCCGCCGGGCCACTGGGAGCTTCCCCCCGCTACGCGGGGGGAAGGCGCGTCAGCGCCTCAGGGGGGACTATCTCTTGTGATGCCGCATCCACTCCTCCAGGTAGTGGATGTTGGTCCCGCCGGCCATGAACTTGGCATCGGCCATCAGTTCGCGATGCAGCGGGATGTTGGTGCTGATGCCTTCGACCAGGGTCTCGGCCAGCGCCGTGCGCATGCGGGCCATGGCCTGCTCGCGCGTGTCGCCATGCACGATGACCTTGCCGACCATGGAGTCGTAGTTCGGGGGCACGAAATAGTTGGTGTAGACGTGCGAGTCGACACGCACCCCGGGGCCGCCCGGGGCGTGCCACATGGTGATGCGGCCCGGCGAGGGCGTGAACTTGTAGGGGTCCTCGGCATTGATGCGGCACTCAATCGCATGCCCGCGGATCTGGATGTCACGCTGCGTGAACGGCAGGCGCTCGCCGGCGGCGACCATGATCTGCGTCTTGACGATGTCCACGCCCGTGATCATCTCGGTCACCGGGTGCTCGACCTGCACGCGCGTGTTCATCTCGATGAAGTAGAACTCGCCGTCCTGGTAGAGGAACTCGAAGGTGCCGGCGCCACGGTAGCCGATCTTCTTGCAGGCCGCCACGCAGCGCTCGCCCACCTTCTCGATCAACTTGCGCGGGATGCCCGGAGCCGGCGCCTCCTCGATGATCTTCTGGTGGCGCCGCTGCATGGAGCAGTCGCGCTCGCCCAGGTAGACCGCGTTCTTGTGCTTGTCGGCCAGCACCTGGATCTCCACGTGACGCGGGTTCTCCAGGAACTTCTCCATATAGACGGCCGGGTTGTTGAAGGCCGCGCCCGCCTCGGCCTTGGTCATCTGCACGGCATTGACCAGCGCCGCCTCGGTGTGCACCACGCGCATGCCGCGGCCACCGCCGCCGCCCGCGGCCTTGATGATGACCGGGTAGCCGACGCTCTTGGCGATGCGCTTGATCTGGGTCGGGTCGTCCGGCAGCTCGCCTTCGGAGCCGGGCACGCAGGGCACACCGGCCTTGATCATGGCCTGCTTGGCCGAGACCTTGTCGCCCATGATGCGGATGGACTCGGGCGTGGGACCGATGAACTGGAAGCCGCTCTGCTCCACGCGCTCGGCGAAGTCGGCGTTCTCGCTCAGGAAACCGTAGCCGGGGTGGATGGCTTCGGCATCCGTCACCTCGGCGGCCGAGATGATGGCCGGCATGCTGAGGTAGCTCTGGCCGGAAGGCGGGGGACCGATGCAGACGGCCTCTTCGGCCAGCTTCACATACTTGGCTTCGCGGTCGGCCTCGGAATAGACCATCACCGCCTTGATGCCCAGCTCGCGGCAGGCACGCTGGATCCGCAGGGCGATTTCGCCGCGGTTGGCGACGAGGATTTTCTTAAACATGAGATCTCCCGCGGCTCATCGCCCACACGCTGCGCGTGCTCGCGCGATGTACTGAGCCATGCCTTCGGCATGAACGCCGCGATTGGCGACAAGAATTTTCTTGGACATGCGGCGACCGCCTTATTCGATGATGAACAGGGGTTGTCCGTACTCCACGGCCTGGCCGTTCTCGCACAGGATCTGCGTGACGGTGCCGGCCTTGTCGGCCTCGATCTCGTTGAGGATCTTCATGGCCTCGATGATGCAGATGGTCTCGCCGGCCTTGACGGCCTGGCCGACTTCCACAAAGGGCTTGGCGCCGGGCGAGGCCGAACGGTAGAAGGTGCCGACCATGGGCGCCTTGACGGCATGACCACTGGGCGCCGCCGGGGCGGCAGGTGCCGCTGCAGCGGCCGGAGCGGCCGGCGCAGTCACGGGAGCCGCCACCGGGACCGGGGCCGCCATCGGAGCCGCCACCGGGGCAGGCATGGCATAGCCTTGCACCATCGCTGCCCCACCCTTCACGATGCGCACCTTGCCTTCGGCTTCGGTGATCTCCAGTTCCGACACGTTCGAATCGGACACCAGATCGATCAGGGTCTTGAGTTTTCGCAAATCCATGGGATCTCCAACGTCGTTATTCCATATGCATCCAATTTAGAACAATTGGTAGCAATTTCCAGCCAACTACGGCGAATTCAAAAAGTGCCCGTGGCCAGGCCGGGCGCCATCATAAGCGATCCGGCGTGGCTTATCGGAGTCCGCGCCAGAGCGCCAGATCCTGCTCGCTGAGCTTGCCGATTTTACGGTGCAGTATGGTGCCATCAGCACCGATCAGCACGGAAAAAGGCAGTCCACCAGCCTGATTTCCGAG
>JAYNNS010000145.1:0-6348 GCA_038112835.1 Curvibacter sp.
GGCGTGGGTGCGGAGCTGCTGTCGTTCGAGAACAAGAGCCGGAAGTGAGCACGCGTGCCGAGGTCTACCGCGACAAAGCCATCGTGGTGGCCTCGGTGGCACGCGGTGACGGAACCTTCGGTTGGGAATACACCATCGACGGTGCGGACCCACACCACTCGGGCCGGCGCGGCCTGCGATCGGAGGCTGTCGCACTGGCCGAAGGGCTGAATGCGGCCATGGCACAGATCGACGACGACGCCTTCCGCGAATTCCGCACGTCATGAACGGTCCACCTCCGGGTGGCTTTTCTTTTTTCTGTGCAGGGTCTCGGTTGGTGTCGCTTGGCTGGATCTCGCTCCGGCCAAGCCCGGCACGCCCACCCGCTGCCGGAAACAACGCAGAGCAAGACCGATAATCCCCCCATGAACTCCCCCACCACCAAACCCGACCAGGACCTCCTCTTCAAGGGCCTCGTGATCGCGCTGATCGGCGCGGCCATCCTGCTCGGGCCCTATGTCGCGCGCTCACCGGCCGTGCAGGAGCTGCTGATCGGGGGGCGTGTGGTGGGCTGGTTCGCCCTGGTGCTGGGCCTGGCCTTTCTAGGCCAGTACTTCCTGCGTCGTCGCGCGCGCAGGCAATCCGAGCCGCGAAGCTGAAACGTACTGCTGGCGGAAGATCTCGAAGGGCATGGTATCGGCCGCCTCGATGGCGCGCTGGGCCTCGACCGACTGGCGCGCCATCACCTCGTGCCTGACATGCTGCTGCGGGGTCCAGCGCCAGCAGCTCCTGGCGCGTCTGTTGCGAGCGGGCCCGCACGAAACGCAGGAAGGAGTTGTCGTGCTCCGAGGCCATGGCCGCGAGCACACGGGCCGAGGGCAGGCGATCCGGGTCGTCGAGCGCGGCGCGCGGCGCGGCCACGGCCACGCCGTAGTCGCTGCCGCCGTGCGCCGCGTCCAGCGCGCGGGCAATGGGCTCGCAGGCCTGGACCAGCTCCAGCCCCCAGTCACGCAAGCTCACGGCCCGGCCGCCGCGCAGCAGCTGCAGGCCCGGCTCGCGCCCGCGCGCGGCCGTCAGGTGCTGGTTGCGCGCCAGCTCGGCGATCTCCTGCGGCGTGTCGGGCGGGCTGGCGCTCGTGAGACAGTGCAGCAGGAAGACGTCGAGGAAGCGCAGGGTCTGGGCCTGGATGCCCACGGGCTCGAAGGGATCGAGGTCCATCAGGCGCACCTCGACGTACTCCACGCCGCGCTCGCGCAGCGCGTGCAGCGGACGCTCGCCCTGGAAGATGGTGCGCTTGGGGCGGATGGTGCCGTAGAACTCGTTCTCGATCTGCAGCAGGCTGGTGGCGAGCTGGATGTAGTCGCCACCCGGGTTGACGATGCCCAGGGCCTCGTAGGCCGGCCAGGGTCGCGTGAGCGCGTCGTGCAGCGAGGCGGCATAGCCCTCCAGGCTGTTGTAGCTCACGGCCAGCGAGGCCTGGGCCTCGCTCTGGTAGCCCAGGCGGCCCATGCGCAGCGAGGTGCCGTGCGGCATGTACAGGGTCTTGCCCGCGAGCGCCTGCAGCTCGTGCGGCCGCCCTTCGACGAAGCTGCCGCAGACCGCGGGCGAGGCGCCGAAGAGGTAGAGCAGCAGGAAGGCGTGGCGGCGGAAGTTGCGGATCAGCCCGAAGTAGCCCTCGTTGTCCACGCCGGGCAGCGACCAGTTGTAGTGGATGCCCGAGATGGTCTGCATGCGCCGCCCGTAGCGGTGGCCCAGGCCCATGCGGTAGACGCTCTTGGCGCGGCCGATGTTGGATGCGCCGTAGCGCCCGAGCGGGATGGTCTCGTCGGTGGGCAGACCGCAGGGCATGCTGGAGACCCAGAGCATCTCCTCGCCGGCCTCGCGCAGCGTGCGGTAGGTGTACTGGTGGATCTCGGTAAGCTCGTCGAGGCAGTCCTGCACACCCGCATGCACGCCGGTGATGAGCTCGAGCTGCGATTCGGAGTAGTCGGTCGTGATGTGCGGATGCGTGAGCGCCGAGCCCAGCGCGGCCGGGTGCGGCGTGAGCGCCAGCATGCCGTCCGGCAGGGCGCGCAGGCTTTCCTTCTCGATACCCCGGCGGATGCCGAGCAGGCGCTCGGTCGTCAGGTTCGGGGACACGGGGCTGGGGCTCATGCAGGGCTTCCTGGGACGGTTCTCTTTTTAATCGGTCGCCGAAGGTACCATGAGGGGAGAAACCCTGCTGCACAGGGTCTTGCATGTTTCACCCACCGGCATGAGCCTCCACTCCGATCTCGGCAACGCCCCCGGCCCGCTCGCCGCCACGCAGGCCATGTTCGCACACTGGCAGCAGCGCGCGCAGCAGGCCGGCGTGGTGCTGCGCGCCCCGCCACCTCTGCCCACGGGCTGCTGCGGCCGCGGCTGCAACGGCTGCGTATGGGAAGGCTTCTACGAAGCTGCCGCCGGGTGGCAGCAGGAAGCCGCGCTGCGGCTGCAGGACTGAGCACGCATGGCCCGCGTGCTTGCGCTGGCGGCGGTCTATCTGCTCATGAGCCTGTGCACTTATGCGGTGTACGCGGCGGACAAGCGCGCCGCGCAACAGGGGCGTCAACGCGTGCCCGAACGCACCCTGCACCTGCTCGCCCTGCTGGGCGGCTGGCCCGGCGCCTGGCTGGCGCAGCGACGCCTGCGGCACAAGACGCGCAAGACCGGCTTCCTCCTGGTGTTCTGGCTCACCGTGCTGGGCCACCTCGGGGCGATCTTCACGGAAGCCTGCGTGCGCTGAGCCGCGCCGGCGAAGAGTCGCCGCTTCAGCGCTGCAGCATGCTCATCGCCCGCCCCACCTCGTGCTGGCCCTGGGCGCTGCCGCTGCCCGGCACCAGCTCGTTGGTGCGGTCCAGCACCTCGGCCAGATGCTGCGCCAGGCGCACATCGGCGCGCTCGTCCAGGCCGATCCAGGCACCCTGCGTCATCGTGATGTGCGCCGCCTCCACGCTGCCCGCGCCCGCGCACAGCGTGGTGCGCGTGGGTGCGCCCTCGCTGGCCAGCACCAGCATGGCGGGTACCACGGCCTCGGGCTGCAGGGCGCGCAGCACCTCGGGGGGCATCAGGTCCTCGGTCATGCGCGTGGCGGCCGTGGGCGCCAGGCTGTTGACACGGATGTCGTGCTTGGCGCCTTCGAGCGCGAGCGTCTGCATCAGGCCCACGAGGGCCAGCTTGGCCGCGCCGTAATTGCTCTGGCCGAAGTTGCCGTAGAGACCGCTGGACGAGGTCGTCATCACGATGCGGCCGTACTTCTGCGCCATCATGTGCGGCCAGACGGCCTTGCAGCAGTGCACCGCGCCCATGAGGTGCACGTCCAGCACCAGGCGGAAATCGGCAAGCTCCATCTTGGCGAAGGTCTTGTCGCGCAGGATGCCGGCGTTGTTGACCAGGATGTCCACCCGGCCCCAGGCGTCCAGAGCCTGCTGCACCATGGCCTGCACGGCCTCGAAGTCGGTGACCGAGGCGGCGCTGGCCAGTGCCTCGCCACCCGCGGCGCGGATCTCGTCCACCACCTGTTGCGCCGCCGAGGCGGAGCCCCCGGACCCGTCGCGTGCGCCGCCGAGGTCGTTCACCACCACCCGGGCGCCGCGCCTGGCCAGCGCCAGCGCATGCTGGCGGCCCAGACCGCCACCCGCACCCGTCACGATGGCCACCCGGCCCTTGAAGTCGATCATGCTGTCTCCTTGTTGACTGTCAGCTTGTGCTCAAATCTTATCGGAGCCACCCGCCCCTGCCCGTCCCCGATCCGACACATGGAACTCAACCGCACCCTCCTCGACACCCCGCCGCGCGACGCAGCCACCGTGGTCATGCTGCGCGACGCACCGGGTGGCCTCGAAGTGTTTCTGCTCAAGCGCGCCACGGCCTCCGACGTGCTGGCCGGAGCCTACGTCTTTCCCGGCGGCAAGATCGAGGACAGCGACAGCGCGCTGATCCCGCAGCTGGACCAAGCCCTGGGCGCGCTGCACGCCTCGCTCGGCGAGCCCGAAGCCACGGTCGAGCATGCCGCGCGCTGCTATGTCGCGGCGCTGCGCGAGGCTTTCGAGGAATCGGGGGTGCTCTACGCGCACGGCGCCACCGCGGCGCAGGTGGCAGAAGCCACCGCGCTGCTGCGCGCTGGGCACGGCTTTGCCGAGGTACTGACGCGCCTGGGCCTGCAGCTGGACACGCGCAGCGTGCAGCCCTGGTCGCGCTGGGTCACGCCGCGGCTGGCCTCGGTCAGCAGCAAGCGCTTCGACACGCGCTTCTTCGTCGCCGCCGTCCCGGCCGCGCAGACCGCACACCACGACGACTACGAGGCCACGGCCAGCGTCTGGCTGGCGCCGCGCACGGCCCTGGAGCAGTACCGCGACGGCCGGATCGATCTCGCACCGCCGCAGATCATGAGCCTGGCGCACCTGGCGCGGCATGCCGACGTGGCCAGCGTGCTGGCCGAAGCCCGCCACAAGCCGCCGGCCTTGATCCAGCCCGAGCCCTATGACGATGAACACGGGGTGCGTGTGCTCTGCTACCCGGGCGACCCGCGCCACAGCGTGCGCGAACGCGCCCTGCCTGGCCCGACGCGCTTGCGCTACGGGCGCCAGCGCTTCGAGCCCGAAGACGGCTTCGAGGCCCTGTTCCGCTGAGTCAACGCGCGACCGGCGTCTCCGGCTTGACCAGGCGCTGCACGATGCGACGCGTGAACGGGGCCACCACGAGCACCAGCGGGAACGCCACCGCCCAGGCCGCGACCCAGGCACTGAGCCAGAACGGCAGGAAATTCCCGCCCAGGCCGATGGCACGGAAGGTGGAGATGCCCGAGACCACCAGGGACATGAGCCCGGACAGGATGAAGCCGAACAGGACGGGGGCGTAGCGGGCAGGGATCATCTCGGAATTCCTCGCAGAGGCGGGGAATCATAGGACAGCTTACGAATTGGCGCGCCGCTTGAGCCAGCGCATCAGCCCGCCCACCATGGGCAGCTTCTCGTAGAGCTCCTCCGCCGCGTCCCAGTAGTCGCGGTGCGAGCGGATACGACCGTCGGCCGCGAGGCGCAGATGCGAGGCACCGCGGATGACCTGGGCCTGTCCGCACTTGACGTTGCGGAAGCGGAAATGGAAGGCCCAGCTCAGGAAGACCTGCTCGCCCTCGACAATGCGCCCCGTGACCACGAAGCGCGGCTCGTGCAGCGCGGTGTACATGTGCGAGAAGATGCGCTGGATGGGTGCGATGCCACGCACCTCGTTGAACGGATCCTTGAAGTAGGCGTCCTCGGTGTAGAACTGGCTGAAGCGCTGCACGCTCTCGGGCGTGAGGGTCTCGAAGAAGACGACGATGCGTTCGACGGCGTGGCTCATGGTGGGGACGGTTTCAAAGGCCGGTGAAATTGCGCACCAGCGGGAAGTAGAGGCGGTAGGGCAGCAGGCGCATGAACTTGAGCCAGCGCGTGAAGCGTTTGGGAAAGTGCAGCTCGAACTCGCCACGCGCCCAGCCCGCCAGCATCTCGCGCGCCGCCACCTCAGGCGTGATCAGCGCAGGCATCTTGAAGCGGTTCTGCGCCGTCAGCGGCGTCTCGACAAAGCCCGGGTTGACCACGCTCACCCCCAGGCCCTGCGATCGCAGGTCCAGGTACAGGGCCTCGGCCAGGTTGATCAACGCGGCCTTGGTCGGCCCGTAGGCCAGGCTCTTGGGCAGGCCGCGGAAACCGGCCACGCTGCTGATCAGGCTCAGATGTCCGCCCTGCCCGGCATCGGCCTGGCGTTGCAGCACGGGCAGCACGGCGTCGAGCAGCTGCAGCGCCCCCACGTAGTTGACCTGCTCGTGGCGCAGCATCTCCTCCAGGCTGTAGCGCTGCGCGCCCAGGGGCTTGTAGTAGCCGGCGCAGTACACGACCAGATCCAGCGGGCCGCGGGCCAGCACGGTCTCCGTGGCGAGTTGCAGGGTGCGCCGGTCCGTCACATCCAGGGGCAGGGCCACGGCGCGTGCGCGACCCTGGGCATCGTGACCCGGGTGGCGCGCCACCCAGTCCTGCAGGCGTTCGGCCTGGCGCGCGGAGACAAAGACCGTGGCACCGCGATCGTGCAGCAGCGAGGCGCAGGCCTCGCCGATGCCGCTGGAGGCACCCACCAGCCAGACGTTCTTGCCGCGCCAGTCGCGCAAAGGGGGATTCAGGGGCATCTCGGACTCAGGCTCCGCGTTGGGTAAAGGCCAGCGTCACCTCGCCCAGGGTCACGCCCCACTTGCTCATGGTGGCACGGTTGAGCATGACACGCTCGTCCATCTGGTACATCCAGTCCTCGAAATGGACGACGATGTTGCGCCCGTCCACGGGCAGGTCCAGATCGTAGCGCCAGTAGAAGGCGTTG
>JAYNNS010000145.1:6358-7289 GCA_038112835.1 Curvibacter sp.
CCACATCGGCGGCCGTGCCGCTGTAGCGGCCCTGGCCGCCCTCGCCGGGCGTGCGCCTGAGGGTCCAGATGCGCTTCTGGGTCGTGCCGTCCGAATAGACAAAGTCCTCGTCGAGCACGCCCACCTCGCGCCCGGGCTCGCCGCTCCAGCGGCAGTTCATCACCACGGTGAAGCGCTTGAGCACCTTGCCCGAGCGGTTGGTGAACACACCCCAGGCGTCCACGGTACCGTTGAAATACCTGCGCAGATCGAGCACGGGCTTTTCACCCGCGTAATCGGCGATCCTGGGCGAAGCACAACCGGCCAGGCCGGTGGCCCCCAGAGCGGCAGCGCCCGTGAGCAGGAGACGTCGTTTCATGAAGATCCTTTCCGTACGAAGAACTGGAACAGCAGGGCCCCCGCACCCAGCTTGAGCACGCAGGGCAGCAGGCAGTAGGCCCAGGTCAGGGCCTGCAGGGCCTGCGGTTCGCGCACACCGGGCGCATAGCCGAACAGTCCCAGCAGGGGCAGCGCCAGACCGGCCGCCAGGGCGAGGTTGAGCTTGGTCGCGAAGGCCCACCAGCCGTAATAGGCGCCCTGCACGCGCCCGAGATCGCCGGCGCGGCCGATCAGGCCGGCCAGCATCGCGCCGGGCATCACGAGGTCGGCGCCGAGCGCGGCCCCCGAGAGCACGCAGATGGCGATGAAGGGCGTGCTGTCGCCCGCGCCCAGCGTGGCCGCCCAGATGAAGACGGCCACGGCCAGCGCCATGCCCAGCAGCCAGCTGCGTGCCAGCCCCCAGGCGCGCACGGCGCGCAGCCACAGCGGCATGGACAGCGCCGCAGCCAGGAAGTAGCTGCCCAGGAACAGCGGCTCCTGCGTCGCCGGGGCCTGCAGCCGGTCCTGCACGAAGAAGAGCACCAGGGTGGCCGGTACCGCGCTGGCAATGCCG
>JAYNNS010000146.1:0-5119 GCA_038112835.1 Curvibacter sp.
GACTCCAAGGTATACGACGAGGATCGGAGAGATCCCGGTGGGGAAGGCTTAGCCTGAGGAGTACTTCGGATACCTGATAGCGCTGGAACCTGTACCAGCTGACCGATAAAGGCTGAACTGAGTCATTCGCGCAGGACACTCGAATGACCGCTAACCGCTAGCGCCCCAGCCGCCCTGAACCCCACTGCTCTAGTTGCCGCCGGTCGTGGGCGCTCTCCGCCTCGATCGAGTCCTCAGGCAGACTCTTGAGACATTCCTCCAGAGCCTTTTGATCGGACGCGGCCTGCAGCGTGGGGGTTGCGCGCGTCGGTGCGGACCGGCCATCCCAAGCAAAGGGATTGCGGAAGGCCGGGGGATCGGGCAAGCAGTCATTCTTGTAGATCGGCGGCCCGCCGGCATCGAAGGGCTGAAAGGAGATGGTCTGCTCGAAGATCAGGGGCTGCCCCGTCGGTGTGGGTGGCAGCGGCGGCATAGTCTGCACCGCTTGACGCGCCAGACGCTCCGCCGTCTCCGAGGTCGACCACAACGTCTCCAGCCGCGTCAGGCGTCCATCGGGCGCTATCTCAATGCGAAAGCGCACCAGCCCCTGGTCCACACCCTCGTAGGCTGTGCCCATCATGCTGCGCACCTGCTGTCCCCAGGTGTAGCGGTAGCGCTTGCTGTTCTTGAGCTTGTAGGCGCTGGCCAGAGCCCACTCCTGCGCCGTCGGGGCCGGTGGCGCCGCCATGAAGGCGGGCTGGCGATCTGGTGTGGAAGCGACGGCAAGGCCAGGGGCGGCAGCCAAGTTTGGCGCTTCCGCCATGGGCTCGGGGCGAGCAGCCTCCACGGGCAAAGGGGCCACTTCCAGCACCAGGATCTCGTCCTCGACGGATAGCCGCCGGGACTCGTACCGTTGCGGCTGCACGGCCATGAAGGCAAGCAGATGCAGGGCCAGGGACAGCAGAAGCGCCAGGGCCTGGCGCTGTCTAGACAAGGGCGGCCACATAGGGGGAAAAGTCATGAGTGCAAGCAGCGGAATCGGCCGTGGGGAGCAGGGGGCCCATGCGAAGGCGGCAGGCGCGTCGCTGAGGATATAGGCGCGTAGCTATCAATGTTAACGCGAGGGTTGCAGTCACTTGCTTTCCCGGCGCCAACGACGGCCACCTCCGGCATTGGTCATTGATCAGATTTCGGAAAGGCGTATCGCATCAGCGCGCCTATCGGCTTCGCCTGGTACGGATCCGCGAAGCAGACGCCCAGCAACCAGTGGCCAGGTGGCGCACATGGGTGCGCTGGTAATCTTCGGCGATCTCCTCAGCTCAGCGTTGCCAGAAACACCGTGAACCCGTGTGCTGTGCCAATTGCAGGGAGACAGACAGCTGTAGCGCCACGCCGGCCTTCTGGCTGGCCGCGGCGCTCATGGGGCTAGGGGTCTGGCTGCATCTGACCGAGCGGCACGAGCATGAGCACAGCCATGAGCCGCTGGCGCATGCACATCCCCATGAGCATGACGAGCACCATCAGCATGCCCACGATGCCGCCTGGGACGGCGCCGAGCCGCATCTGCACTGGCATAAGCACGAGGTGCTAACCCACAAGCATCCGCACTATCCGGACACCCATCACCGGCACTGAGCGGCCGGGGCGCCGGAACGCGTTATGATCGCCACACAATTTGCCGGGGACATGGCAGCCTCCCCGCCCCAAGACGCTTGCGTCCAAGGCCTGCTCTGATCTGGGGTTTGAAAGCCCCAAGAGGAGTATCCGTGGACAACAATAAAACAAGCCTGGGTGTGGATTCCGAAACGAACGTCGCCCCATCCCCCATCACTTTGGCGCAAGCCACCCGCTACTGGCTTAAGCTGGGTTTCATCAGCTTTGGCGGGCCGGCGGGGCAGATCGCCATCATGCACCACGACCTGGTGGAGAAGCATCGCTGGATCTCGGAGAAGCGTTTTCTGCACGCGCTGAACTACTGCATGGTGCTGCCCGGGCCCGAGGCCCAGCAGTTGGCCACCTACATTGGCTGGCTCATGCACCGCACCTGGGGCGGCATCATCGCGGGGGCGCTCTTCGTGCTGCCCTCGCTGTTCATCCTGATCGCGCTCTCGGCCATCTACATGGCCTGGGGCGAGACGCCGCTGGTGGCAGGCCTGTTCTACGGCATCAAGCCCGCGGTAACGGCCATCGTCGTGCAGGCGGCGCACCGCATCGGCTCGCGCACGCTCAAGAACCCCTGGCTCTGGAGCATTGCGGCGGCGGCCTTCGTGGCCATCTTTGCGCTGAATGTGCCTTTCCCGCTGATTGTGGGGGCGGCCGCCTTGATCGGTTATTTCGGCGGGCGTTACGTCCCGGACAAGTTCCGCACCGGGGGCGGGCATGGCGCCGGCAAGAGTTCCTATGGCCGGGCCATCATCGACGACGACACGCCCACACCAGCCCATGCACGTTTCCGCTGGAGCTGGCTGACCCAGGTGGCGGTGGTCGGCGGCCTGCTCTGGCTGCTGCCCATGGGCCTGCTCATGCTCGGCCTGGGTTGGCAGCACGATTACACGCAGATGGCCTGGTTCTTCACCAAGGCGGCACTGCTGACCTTCGGTGGTGCCTATGCGGTGCTGCCCTATGTCTACCAGGGCGGGGTGGGGCATTACGGCTGGCTCACGCCCGAGCAGATGATCGACGGTCTGGCCCTGGGCGAGACCACGCCGGGTCCGCTGATCATGGTGGTGGCCTTCGTGGGTTTTGTCGGCGGCTGGAGCAAGGCCCTGCTGGGGCCGGACGCGCTCTTCCTGGCCGGCGCGCTGGCCGCGGTGCTCGTGACCTGGTTCACCTTTTTACCGTCCTTCCTCTTCATCCTGGCCGGCGGGCCGCTGGTGGAGTCCACCCACGACGATCTGAAGTTCACCGCGCCGCTCACGGCCATCACGGCTGCTGTGGTGGGCGTGATCCTGAACCTGGCGCTGTTCTTCGCCTATCACGTGCTCTGGCCCCAGGGTTTCGAGGGGCGCTTTGACGTGATCTCGGCCCTGATCGCCCTGGGCGCGGCGGTGGCGCTGTTCAAGTACAAGCGCAGTGTGATGCAGGTGCTGGCTGCCTGCGCCGTGTTGGGCCTGATTTTCAAGTCACTACTTTAGGACGGGGACATGATGCTGAGAGCTTTTGACAAACGCTGGGTGCTGGTCTTACTGGCAGCCGGGATGCTCATCCCACCGGCCCTCGCACAGGACCGCAGGACCGAGCAGGCGATCAAGCACCGGCGTGCGGCCTTCACCCTGATGGCCACCTACGTGAACCGCTTGGTGCAGACGGCGGAGGGGCAGCGGCCCTTCGACGCCCGGCTCACAACCGCCGATGCCCGAGTCGTGGCCCAGTTGAGCCAGCTGCCGTGGGAAGGCTTTATCGAGGGCAGCGAACGCGGCGACACCCGGGCGCGGGAGGACATCTGGCTTGATGACGACAAGTTCAAGGCCTATGCCGCGGACCTGCAGCGGCAGTCACTGACGCTGGTCACAGTCACCGAGGCGGGTGATCTGAAGCGTTTCAAGGCCACGCTGGTCGAGATGCGCAACACCTGCTCGGCCTGCCACAAGGCGTATCGCAAGGACTGAGACAGGAGCATGGCCATGAAATGGATCACGCGTGAGCGCCCCAAGATCGACCGCATTGCCTGTCCCTGGCTGGTGGCGCGTTTCATCGACCCGCAGGCCGATTTTCTCTACGTGCCCGGCGCTGACGTGATGCGGGTGGCGCAGGAAACCGGCGCCATCCCCTACGACATCCCCGGCGTGGAACTCAGCCACGTGGGCGAGCTGTGCAGCTTCGACGCCTTCCTGCACAAATACGGGTTGAGCGACCCGGCCCTGCAGCAACTGGCGGCGATCGTGCGCGGCGCAGATACCTCGCGCCTGGACCTGACGCCGCAGTCGGCTGGCCTTTACGCGATCTCGCTGGGCCTGTCGCGTAACTTCAGCGACGACCACGAGATGCTGCGCCACGGCATGGTTTTGTACGACGCGCTTTATGCGTGGTGCCAGCAGGGCCAGGGCGAGACACACAACTGGCCACCAAAGATTTAGGCGCAGGTCTCATATCTCTGTCTGTTCGGAGATCTCTAGGGCGTCGTCGACCTCGATGCCTAGGTACCTCACGGTCGATTCCAGCTTGGAATGGCCAAGCAGCAGTTGCACTGCTCTGAGATTCTTGGTGCGGCGATAAATCAACGTCGCCTTGGTTCTTCGCACTGAGTGAGTTCCATACTCGGAACGATCGAGGCCAAGCTCATCAACCCAGTGCCCAAGAATCCTGGCGTACTGCCGGGTTCCAAGGTGTGGAGAATGGTGGAGCCTGCTGGGGAACAGAAAGTCCTCTGCATTCAGTCCAGCCTGCTTGATCCAGATTTGCAGTGCGTCGCGTGTAACTCCCGTGATCTCGAATTGGACTGGCCGTTTGGTTTTATGCTGCATTACGATAGCTCGCGTAGCTATCTGATCACCATGAGACACGTCACGGACCTTGAGTGCAACAAGGTCGCATCCGCGAAGCTTGCTGTCAATACCAAGGTTAAAGAGTGCAAGCTCCCGGACCCGACCTTGCATCTGAAGGCGTACGCGCAAAGCCCAGATATCCTTCACCTTGAAGGGCGCCTTTTGCCCGACGATCTTGCCTTTGTTCCACGGCTCATGATGCGCGATGTTGTGTGGGTTTTCCATGATGGTCTCCCATCGAGTTGAGAGTCCCAGAGCATGCACTTGTTAGGCGCCGCGATGTTGATCTCAATCAAGCTAGAAATGTGTTGTCACCCAGTACGGTTAACGCGATTAAGAGAGAAGGTAAACCTACGCTTTCGGTCCTATAGCGGAAGTTGAGTTGTCTGCGGTCAAGGTCGGCAATCGCTGCATTGCAGTCGCTCGAATAAAGCAACCCAGGGCTCGTATCTCATTCCAAGGGGTGTGGGTCAATCTTCTCAAAGTAATGCCGCAAGGTCAGACCTTTCACGGGCTAACGGTCATTTTCTACAGGGGGAATCAACTTTAATGGAGTTGGTCTCTTCAACTTCATCCGCAACTCTCGATTCTCGTCTTCGAGTTGTCTACATCTCTCTGATATCTCAGCCAACTCGGCCTTGGCACGGTCCAGATCA
>JAYNNS010000146.1:5129-6488 GCA_038112835.1 Curvibacter sp.
CTCCAACAGAGCAGCATGCAGGTCTTCGTGATCTTGCAGTCGCGACTGCAAGTCGCGCCGCACACGTTTGTGGCCGACAACAGCGGCCACCTTGACCGATCTTATCCAACTCTTGATTTCCGCGACTAGGCCGCTGTAGTGCGGTTTGTGAAGGGTAACTGGATGCAGCGAGGCGCGCCTCGCAACCTCGGCCTGCGAGATCACACCTTTGTTGTGAGGATATACGCCACGATTTCCGGATATTTCTTCCTGCATCACCTTCATTGCCTCGCGCGCCCTATCATGTGAGTTCTGGATAGTCGCGTCGTGATGCGCACGCTTACTCGCGCCGATACTCTTCCGCCGCAGAAGTGAACGATCTGGTTCGCCGCGTTTAGCCACCTTCATGAAATCCCCCACTTGGAGCGCCATTCATCAATGAGTTCACGACAGAATCGCTCATCCATTTGTCGCGAAGGTCCTGAAATCTCGGAATATGTGCTCGAATCTGACCAGCCCAGAATGCTGCCGATAAGACCTCACCTTTTTCTGATTCACTCACATATGCGGCCACAGCATCGTGTATAGCACCGTCAACGTCAGCCCGGAGAAATGCCTCCTCGAGGCGGTGGTCGCAGCTGCTTTGGCACCGCGATGGCTCTGGTCGACCGGTTCCCTTGTTGCAGGGACCGGCCTGTCCTGGAACTTTGGTGCACACGACACCATGCCGAACCTGCTCCCAGGCTTGGCCCTGGAACGTCAACAATTCAGCCAGCTCGGCAATACTGTCCGCACCAAAGTCCTGCCCTCGACGAAACGAATCTCGCCGAGATGTCTCTATTGCCGTTCGGACCTTGAGAGCCGCCAATCCCCCATACCCACCCAATAGGCTCGATTGCTCTGCTGAACCGGCGATGTCGGCTTCCACCATGAGATGAATTGCCTCCTTTGCGCGCATTACTCGAAGCTCTCGCTCCACTACCTCAATCTCCGCGCGTAGCTCCTTGTCCGAGAGAATGTAGAACAAAGTCATCTCGATATTCTTATGACCAAATAGGCCCATAAGTATGGATGGTGCTTGCGTCAAGGCGAGCGCCACTAGCCGGGCCAGAGTCTTTCGGAACCGATGAGATCGGAGGTTCTGCCCGGCTGGCGCACCGTCCATATCAAGTGCACGTGCAAACGTCGCCAGTGCTCTATTTATGTCGAGGAGTGGCTTCGACGTATCGCTCTTACCTCCGGCGGCAGCTTGTGCCCAAAGATGCGTGGGCCCCGTAGTTGCCACCGTTAGACGATTCTCACGAGGAAGCATGCGGCCGATCTTCTCGATCAACGTGACCAATTCCACCTGTTGCTTATAGGCGTGAACCGCGACGTCAG
>JAYNNS010000146.1:6498-7215 GCA_038112835.1 Curvibacter sp.
CGTCGTCGTCGATGACGTTCAGGAAGTGCGCCGCCTCGATGCGCGCACGTTCGCGGTCGACCTTGATCAGGAAATACCCCGCGGGGTCGAGGTCGATCCACCGATTGGACAGCTCGTCGTCGATCGCCGTCGTGTCCGCGAAGCACCGGTCTCCCATCCACATCGAGTCGTAGGGCATTGCGTGTGAGATCCAGAGTCTCGGACTGTCTCGCCCCCATGCTCATTGCCAAGACAAAGTAGTGCGCCATCTGCACGACCCCAAGTAGCGCAACAATGTCTCTGGTCCCCCTTGGCGGCCACACCGACGCTTCCTCATCTGGAGTAGATGGATTCCTCTTATGCACAGGCATGTTGTTGGCCGCCTTTGGCAGGATCAATTGGAAAGGCGGCGCCTCAAATGCCTCGCCGTTGCGGTCTATCCATCTATACGTCTTAAGTATCGACTGAACGCCCTTGTATCTCAGATTTCGGATGGAGTCAGGTGCCATCCCCGAACTACCACTCTCATTCCAGAGGTGGGCAATCGATTCACCGATCTTCTTCAAGTTTGGATAAAGATCATTTATTAGCCAGAGGCTCCGGCTACCCATCTGGGCAACGTATTCATCAGGCAATGGAAGATGTGAATCAATTTCCAAAGGCGCAGGGTTGAACTGTCTCTCGCCGGTCATTGCCTTTGATTTCGCCTGGACTCGCAGTTGAGGGACGTCCCCCCAC